>CAYVGD010000151.1:0-6888 GCA_964450095.1 uncultured Polaromonas sp. | reverse complement strand
TGGCCGGCTCGCCGCCGAACAGCTTGATGGTGTCCATGGTGGCCATGGCCAGGCCCGCGCCGTTGACCAGGCAGCCGATGTTGCCGTCCAGCGAGATGTAGGCCAGGTCGAACTTGGAGGCCTCGACTTCGGCCGGGTCTTCCTCGTCCAGGTCGCGCAGGGCCACGATGTCGGGGTGGCGGAACAGGGCGTTGGAGTCGAAGTTGAACTTGGCGTCCAGGGCGATGACGTTGCCCTTGGAGTCACGGTTCAGGGGGTTGATCTCCACCAGCGAGGCGTCGGTCTCCATGTAGCACTTGTAGACCTTCTGGCAGATGTCCACGAACTGCGCGACCGAGTCGGCGGGCATGCCGATGCCCTTGGCCAGTTCCTGGCCCTGCTCGGCGGTCAGGCCGGTGAGTGGGTCGACGAAGATCTTGATGATCTTCTCAGGCGTGCTGTGCGCCACTTCCTCGATGTCCATGCCGCCTTCGCTGGAGGCGATGAAGGCCACCTTCTGCGTGCCGCGGTCGGTCACGACGGAGAGGTAGTACTCCTTCTGGATGTCGGCGCCGTCTTCAATGTAGAGGCGGCGGACCTTCTGGCCTTCGGGGCCGGTCTGGTGCGTGACCAGCTGCATGCCCAGGATGTCGCTGGCGCGGGCCTTGACGTCGTCGATCGACTTGGCCACCTTCACGCCGCCACCCTTGCCACGACCGCCTGCATGAATCTGCGCCTTCACCACCCACACCGGACCACCGAGCTTCTGGGCAGCCTCCACCGCTTCTTGCACGGTGAATGCGGGAATGCCGCGCGGCACGGGCACGCCGAAATGGCGCAAGATTTCCTTGGCTTGGTACTCGTGAATTTTCATGGAAGGACTTTCACAGGATCACTGAAGACTGCAGGCGCACGAGCCGGTCGTGTGCCTGCGTGCGAGGCGGGTCGGGGAAGCGGCGCCCCGTGCGGGACGAGGCTGGGCACGACGCGCCGAACTGTATCATGGTGCAGCGCAAGGTAAATTTCTCCTAGCTTACGCTCATCGGTGGGAAAAGCCGCTGCAATGCGGTGCTTGCGACACGCTGCCGGACCCCCTCGGGCGGGCCGCCACACCCCCGATTTCCACACCCCAGAATCCAGGAGCCACGACCATGGCCAAAGTCTTCATCGACGGTGAAGCCGGCACCACCGGCCTGCAGATCCGCGACCGCCTGCAGGCCATTCCTGCCATCGAGCTGGTGAGCATCGCCCCCGAAAAGCGCAAGGACCCCGAGGCCAAGCGCGAACTCATGGCTCAGGTGGACCTCGTCATCCTTTGCCTGCACGACGACGCGGCCAAAGAGTCGGTGGCCATGATCGACAGCCTTGCCGCCGCGCAGCAGCCACGCATCATCGATGCCTCCACCGCCCACCGCTGCGCGCCGGGCTGGGTGTTTGGCTTTCCGGAGCTTTGCGCCGGCCAGAAAGCGGCGGTCCAGCAGGCCCGGCGCGTGGCCAACCCGGGCTGCTATGCCACGGGCGCGATCGCACTCGTGCGCCCGCTGGTGGACGCCGGCCTCATTCCGGCCGACTTTGCGCTGGCGCTGCCTTCGGTGAGCGGCTACTCCGGCGGCGGCCGGCAGATGATCGAGGCCTACGAGGCCGGCACCGCTCCGCTCTTTGAGCTCTACGCCCTGGGCCTGGCGCACAAGCACCTGGCCGAGATCATGCAGTACACGGGCCTGACGCGCCGGCCGATCTTCACGCCCTCGGTGGGCAACTTCCGCCAAGGCATGCTGGTGCAGCTGCCGCTGCACCTGGACCTGCTGCCCTCGCAGCCGACCGGCGCACAGCTGGAAGACGCGCTGCGCCGCCACTACGCCGGCAGCACCTGGGTGACGGTGGAGCCGGCGCCCGAGTCGGGCCGGCTCGACGCCCTGGCCCTGAACGACACCAACAAGATGGAACTGCGCGTGTTCGCCAACGAAGCGCACCGCCACGCCGTGCTGGTGGCGCGGCTGGACAACCTGGGCAAGGGTGCCTCGGGCGCGGCAGTGCAGAACCTGGGGCTGATGCTGGGTCTGTGACCTCCAGCCGGGCGTGGACCCGGAACGGCCTCGGGCCCGCACCACCCACGGGTGCGACCTGCCTCGCGCTGGAAAACGTGCCTGGGAGGGGCCGGTGCGGTATCGATGCGCGGCATGTGCCGGGGCGGTCACCAAGAGGCATGATGCCTTTGAGGCGCTGATGCTGAAAAGCGCATGGGGCCTGTGACAGCCGCAGACGTTGCGCAGACAGCCAACACCGGGAAGGCTGCGCGTGCTGCACATGCGGCGAATGTTGCGTGTGCTGCTGGTGCTGCTGGTGCTGGTGGTGCTGGTGGTGCGGCTGATGCGGTTGCTGCGCGTGCCGCTGGTGTTGGGGATGGCGCCGGTGTGGGTGAGGCTGCTGGCGCTGTGCACGACGCCCTGCATGCCATCAAGGCAGCGACCACCGTTCGAGCTGTGCGGACCGACGGCGTCAGCGGAGACAGCGAACGCGGAAAGGTCAGGAGCCGGGGGCCAAAGGCCGCCGGCTCCCATCAGTGGTCGTCGTCTGCGCCCGAGACCACCCGGCGGATCACCTCGGTGGCGAAACCCCGCGCGGCCAGGAAGCGCATCTGCTTGCCGCGCTCGGCCGCGTCCTGCGGCGGGCGGCCGAACTTGCTGCGCCAGACCTGGCGCGCGCGCTCCACTTCCGTGGCCTTGAGGCCAGCCATCGCCTGGGCCACTGCCTCGGCATCCAGGCCCTTGGTGGAAAGTTCGTGACGGATGCGCGCGGCGCCAAAGCGCTCGGCCCGCCGGTGGATGACCGATTCGATCACCCGGGCCTGGCTGATGAAACCCTTGGCCTCGAGTTCGTCCAGGATGCGGGCCAACTGCCCCGGCTCTTCTTCGTGCGCGGCAAGCTTGCGCTCGAGTTCAGCGCGCGAATGCTCTCGGCCGGCCAGGTAACGCAGGGCCCGGCCCTTGAGCGACAACCGCAACCCACCCTTGCGCGGCGAGGCCGTCGCGGGCCCGGTCGAGTTCCCCGACAACTCGCGCCCCGAGACCTCGCGCTCAGGCACCTCGCCCCTGGACTCGTCGCCCCCTGGGGCGGAGCCGCCATGCCGCTTGGCAAAAGCCCCGTTCACGCCTCGCGCCAGAGCACCACGGCCAAGTCGCGCATGGCCCGGCCCACGAGGCGCACAAGCCGGTAGGCAACGTGGGTGGCGGTCAGCAGGATGTGGATGGTCATCATGGTGGTGTGTCTCCCTGGGCTTGAATCAATGCGGGGCGGGCTGCCGGCTTATTCGGCCGCGGCCTTGCTTTTGCGGGCGGGCTTGTCGGCGGGCTCGCCGGCCGCTGCGGCGGGTGCGGGGGCATTCGTGCTGGTGGAGGGCAGCAGCGGCACGCCCAGGTGTTCGCGCACCCGGTTCTCGATCTCGAAGGCCAGGTCTGGGTTTTCCTTGAGGAACTCTCGGGAGTTGTCGCGGCCCTGGCCGATCTTCTCGCCTTTGTAGGCAAACCAGGCGCCGGACTTCTCGACGATGTTGCTGGCCACGCCCAAGTCCAGCACTTCGCCCAGGCGGCTGATGCCCTCGCCGTAGAGGATGTCGAATTCAGCGGTCTTGAACGGCGCGGCCACTTTGTTCTTGACCACCTTGACCTTGGTCTCGTTGCCGATGACGTCCTCGCCCTTTTTGATGGAGCCGATGCGGCGGATGTCCAGGCGCACCGAGGCGTAGAACTTGAGCGCGTTGCCGCCGGTGGTGGTCTCGGGGCTGCCGAACATCACGCCGATCTTCATGCGGATCTGGTTGATGAAGATGACCATGCAGTTGGCCTTCTTGATGGTGGCCGTCAGCTTGCGCAGTGCCTGGCTCATCAGGCGGGCCTGCAGGCCCGGCAGGGAGTCGCCCATTTCGCCCTCGAGTTCGGCCTTGGGGGTGAGCGCGGCCACGGAGTCGACCACGATCAGGTCCACCGCGCCGGAACGGGTGAGCGAGTCCACGATCTCCAGGGCCTGCTCGCCGGTGTCGGGCTGCGAGACGAGCAGGTCATTGAGGTTGACGCCGAGCTTCTGGGCGTACTGAATGTCCAGCGCATGCTCGGCATCGACGAAAGCGCAGGTGCCGCCGAGCTTTTGCATCTGGGCGATGACCTGCAGGGTGAGCGTGGTCTTGCCCGAGGACTCGGGGCCGTAGATCTCGATCACGCGGCCGCGCGGCAGGCCGCCGACGCCCAGCGCGATGTCCAGGCCCAGCGAGCCGGTGGAGACGACCTGGATATCCTCGGCGGTTTCGCCGGCACCCAGGCTCATGATGGTGCCTTTGCCGAACTGCTTTTCAATCTGCGCCAGCGCCGCCTGCAGTGCTTTGGCTTTTTCGGTGTTCAGGGCCTTGACCGGTGCGTCCATGGAAAACTCCTAGAAATTCAATGTCGTGAAGGGTGACTGCTTGAGCGCATCTGCGAGTGGATGGAAGCACAGGCTGGATGCATGACCAGTACTGTAGCAGCGCATACTTTCAAGTAAACCCGATTTTTGGTCAGTTTGCCTTACCATTTGCTTGTGCCCGATTCCACCGCTTTTCCCGCCGCCCCGGACGCCGGCTGGCGGCTCACGCACCTGGGCCGGCTGCTCGGCCATGCGCTGCGCCGCTTTGATGCGCGGGTGCTGGCGCTGATGGCGCACGACGCACAGGTGCCGCTGGCGCTGTCCAACCTGGCCGCGCGCGAGCAGATCGGCGCGGCGCACATCCACATCACGCGCCATCTCGCGGTAGAGGGTTCGCGCCTGACGGACCTGGCGCACAGCGCCGGCATGAGCAAGCAGGCCATGGGGGACCTGGTCGACCAGTGCGAGGCCTGGGGCCTGGTGCGGCGCGAGACCGACCCACTGGACGGGCGCGCGCGGCGCGTGCGCTTCACCGACGCAGGCCTGGCCTGGCTGGAGGCTTTTCGCCGCGCGGTCGCGCAGGCGCAGGCCGAGTTCACGCAGGCCGTGGGCACCGACGTGGCCACCGTGGTCAAGCTCGGTCTGGAGGCCTACGCCGAGGGCGACGGCCCCTGAACACGGCCGCGTTTGCGGCAGCCCCAAGCCGACCTAGAATTTCATCCGGCGTTCCTTTGCGCGGAAGGGCCGCCGCCCGCGCCACCGGCCGGGCACCGACAACAAGGCGGCACGACGCGCCAAGAAGAGGACCGAGGAGACACCATGCGCATTCTGATTGCCGAAGATGACCAGGTGCTGGCCGATGGCCTGCTGCGCACCCTGCGTGCCTCCGGCGCCGCGGTGGACCACGTGTCCAGCGGCACCGAAGCGGACACGGCGCTGATGACCAACAGCGAGTTCGACCTGCTGATCCTGGACCTGGGGCTGCCCCGCATGCACGGGCTGGAGGTGCTCAAGCGCCTGCGCTCGCGCGGCTCGGTCATGCCGGTGCTGATCCTCACGGCCGCCGACAGCGTGGACGAGCGCGTCAAGGGCCTGGACCTGGGCGCCGACGACTACATGGCCAAGCCCTTTTCTTTGCAGGAGCTCGAAGCCCGCGTGCGTGCGCTCACGCGGCGCGGCATGGGCGGGGCCACCAGCACCATCAAGCACGGCCCCATGGTCTACGACCAGGCCGGCCGCGTGGCCACCATCGACGGCCAGATGGTCGAACTCTCGGCGCGCGAGCTGGGCCTGCTGGAGGTGCTGCTGCAGCGCGCCGGGCGCCTGGTGAGCAAGGACCAGCTGGTCGAGCGCCTGTGCGAATGGGGCGAAGAGGTGAGCAACAACGCCATCGAGGTGTACATCCACCGCCTGCGCAAGAAGATCGAGAAGGGCCCCATCCGCATCGCCACGGTGCGCGGCCTGGGCTACTGCCTCGAGAAGATTCCCTGAAAGCGCGCCGGTGAAGCCCCCGCACGCCGCCGGCGGCGCCCCGAGGCCGGCCGCCCCGCCGCGCCTGGCCTGAGGTTCGTGCCTTGAAGATCTTCCAGCGCGAAAAGCGCAGCCTGTTCGGCGAGATCCTCGACTGGATGCTCACGCCGCTGCTGCTGCTGTGGCCGATCAGCCTGGCGCTGACCTGGCTTGTGGCGCAGAACATCGCGGGCAAGCCCTTCGACCGCGCGCTCGAATACAACGTGCAGGCGCTGTCCAAGCTGGTCACGGTGCGCGGCGGGCAGGTGAGCTTTTCGCTGCCCGGGCCGGCCCGCGAGATCCTGCGCGCCGACGACAGCGACCTGGTGTACTACCAGGTGCGGCGCCTGGGCGGCGAACTGCTGGGCGGCGAGCTGGACATGCCCGTACCGCCCGAAGAGGAAAAGACGCTCGACGGCGACGTGCGCCTGCGCCACGGCGTGATCCAGGGCGAGGAAGTGCGCATCGCCTACACCTGGGTCGCAGTGGACACCCCGGGCACCGAGGTGCTGCTGATCCAGGTGGCCGAGACGCTGGAAAAGCGAAAGACCCTGGCCACCGAAATCGTCAAGGGCCTGATGGTGCCGCAGTTCGTGACGCTGCCGCTGGCGGTGCTGCTGGTGTGGCTGGCGCTGGTGCGCGGCATCCGGCCGCTGGCGCAGCTCGAGCGCCGCATCCGCGCGCGCAAGGCCGACGACATGAGCCCGCTGGACGAAAGCGCCGTGCCCGAGGAAGTGGCGCCACTGGTGGCCTCCATCAACGACCTGCTCAGCCGCCTGAAGGTGTCGCTCAGCACGCAAAAGCGTTTTCTGGCCGATGCGGCACACCAGTTGAAAACGCCCCTGGCGGGCCTGCGCATGCAGGCCGACCTGGCCCAGCGCGAGGCCGACGCGGTGGAGCTCAAGAAGTCGCTCAAGCAGATCGGCCGCGCGAGCGTGCGAGCCACGCACACCGTGAACCAGCTGCTGGCGCTGGCCCGCGCTGAAACCGCCGGCCGCAGCCTGG
>CAYVGD010000150.1:0-6923 GCA_964450095.1 uncultured Polaromonas sp. | reverse complement strand
AGCTGCGCCACTACCCGGGAAACTTTGCGCAGTACCTGGTCCAGAAAGAAGATCAACTCGCGCAGGAAGCAGTGATCAATGCCAAGGCTGACAAACTGCTGGCACAGGAAGAGGTGTGGATCCGCAAGGGCGTCGAAGCCCGGCGCACCCGCGCCGTGGCGCGCATCAAGCGGCTGCAGGAACTTCGGGCCCAGCGCGCAGCGCGACGCGATGCCATGGGCCGCGTGAGCCTGGACATCTCCAGCGGCGAGAAAAGCGGCAAGATCGTGGCCGAACTCGACAACGTCAGCAAGAGCTACGACAGCCCCATCGGCCGCAAGACCGTGGTGGATCGGCTGGGTTGCACCATCCTGCGCGGCGACAAGGTCGGCCTGGTGGGGCCCAACGGCGCGGGCAAGAGCACGCTGCTCAAGCTCATCCTGGGAGAACTGCAGCCCGACGACACCCAGCCCCCCGGCCGGGTGCGCCAGGGCAGCAATCTGCAGGTGGCCTATTTCGACCAGATGCGCGATGCGCTCGACCTGAACGCCACGCTCGAGGACTTCATCAGCCCCGGCAGCGAATGGGTGGAAATCAATGGCCAGCGCAAGCACGTGCGCAGCTACCTGGGTGACTTTCTCTTTTCCCCGGCCCGCGCGCAGTCCCCCGTGCGCACGCTCTCGGGCGGTGAGCGCAACCGCCTGCTGCTGGCGCGCCTGTTCGCGCGTCCGGCCAACGTGCTGGTGCTCGACGAGCCGACCAACGACCTGGACATCGACACACTGGAACTGCTGGAAGACCTGCTGCAGAACTACGAAGGCACCGTGTTCCTGGTCAGCCATGACCGACGCTTCCTGGACAACGTGGTCACCAGCATCCTGGCCTGGGAAGGCAGCGACGAGCGACCGGGCTTCTGGCGCGAGTACGAAGGCGGGGTGAGCGACTGGCTGGTGCAGTCCGCGCGGGCGGCAGCGCTGGTCGCCTCGGCCGGTGCCGCCGCAAAGGCCACAACGGCCAAGGCCCCGGACAAAGCCACTGACAGCCGAACCCCCGCTTCGGCCGGCGCCGCGGCTCCCATGGCCACCTCTGGCCCTGCCCCAGCCACTGCCAAGCGCAAGCTCAGCTACAAGGAACAGCGCGAACTGGACGGCCTGCCTGAAGCGATGGCGGCTCTGGAGGAGGAGCAGAAGTCCCTGGAAGCGGCCCTGGCAGACGGCGCGCTCTATGCCAGCGACCCGCCGGAGGCATCCGCCAAGGCCCGGCGCCTGGCCCAGATCGAAGACGAACTGCTGAACGCCCTCATGCGCTGGGAAGCGCTGGGCGGCTGAACGACCGCCCTCAGGACCCCAGCCGCGGCAAAGGCGGCACGGCAAGGCCCTCACGACGAACCGCGCCCGGGACCCTCACCCAGGAACACAAAGGCCCGCCCAAGCGCCGCCAGCAACAGGCGGGCAGCCGCTGACGCACAGGCCCGGCCGTGGCCGGCACGCACGCGCTGCGCGCCAGCGTGTGATCAGTGCTTTCCCAACGGCCGGAGAGCAAGGTGTGGCAACAGGTCTGGATGCTGGGCCGCAAGACCGTGAGCGCCTGGATGGACGACTACGCGCCCAGCATGGGCGCGGCCATCTCCTACTACACCGTGTTTTCGATCGCGCCGCTGCTGCTGATCGTGATGGCCGTGGCCGGCTTCGTCTGGGGTGAAGAGGCCATCCAGGGCGAGGTGGCCCGGCAGCTCACGAGCCTTCTGGGCGCCGAGGCGGCGCGGGGTGTGCAGGCCCTCATCCAGAGCGCAGACCACCCCAGCGAGGGCGCCATCGCCAGCGCCCTCAGCCTGGTGGCCCTGCTGATCGGCGCCACCACCGTGTTCGCCGAGCTGCAAAGCGCGCTCGACCGCATCTGGCATGCGCCGGCCCATGCGCAGGCCAGCGGCCTGTGGGCGCTGCTGCGGTCCCGGCTGCTGTCGCTGGGCTTCATCCTGGGCCTGGGTTTCCTGCTGGCGGTCTCGCTGGTCATCAGCGCCGGGCTGGCCGCCTTTGGCCTGTGGGCAGCCGGCCGCCTGCCCGGCTATGAGTCACTGCTGCACCTGGCCAACATGGGCCTGTCGCTGGGTGTGGCCACGCTGCTTTTCGCCTTCATGTTCAAGTTCATGCCGCGCGCCTCTGTGGCTTGGCGCGACGTGTGGGTGGGCGCGCTCGTCACGGCCGTGCTGTTCGAGTTGGGCAAGCTGCTCATCGGGCTCTACATCGGCAAAAGCAGCATCAGCTCCTCCTTTGCCGCGGCAGGCTCGCTGGTGGTGCTGCTGGTGTGGGTGTACTACTCGGCCCAGATCTTTTTGCTGGGTGCCGAATTCACCTGGGTTTTCGCCCACTCGCACGGCTCACGCAAGGGACAGGTGCCGCCCCCCGCCCAGGTGCCTGGCATGCGCTGAGCCCCTCAGCACTGATCGGCCGAGCGCTGCTGGCAATAGCTGAACAGCGCCTCAAGCTCGCTGGATTTGTCGAACACCGCATCGGCCCCCAGCTCGGCAGAACGCCGCCGCACCTCGGGCGTGGCGTAGTTCGTGAGCATCACGACCTTCTGGTGACGCGCCCGCTGGCGAAGCTGGGACAGGATGCCCAGGCCACTGCCTTGCTGCAAAAACAGGTCCAGGATGGCCAGGTGCCAATGGGTGCCCTGTTGCTGCAGCCACGCGGTGGCCTCCGCCTCGGTCGCACCGCAGCCGCTCACTTCCACGGCAGCCAGTTCCCGCAGCGACTCGATCAGGTTGCCCAAAATGATCGGGTTGTCCTCGGCGACATAGGTGATCAGCGCCATGCTTCTTGCCAACCCGTGCGCGGGCCGGCCTCCTTGAGATCTGCCTTGAGCATCTGATCGCCATTGGGCGCCGGGGGTTCCTGCCGCGTTGACGGCCACGGGCCGCACGCCGGGTAGGACGCAGGTGGTGTGCCGCGCAAGCCGGCTCTTTCGGGGGCAGGCATGGGACCTGCGCCGGGCTTGGCGCCCGGAGGTTCAGAAGCGTTCGCCCGGTGCCAGGTAACGCCACTGGCCCAGCGGCAGGTGGCCCAGCGAGACCTGCCCGATGCGGATGCGCTTGAGTCCGGTGACCACCAGGCCCACCTGCTCGCACATGCGGCGGATCTGGCGCTTGCGCCCTTCGCGCAGCACGAAGCGCAGTTGCTCCGGGTTCTGCCAATTCACCAGCGCCGGCTTGAGCGCTTGCCCGTCCAGACTGAGGCCGTGGCGCAGCAACGCAAGCCGGTCGGCCGGAAACACCGACTGCACGTCCTGGGTGCGCTCGCCCCAGCTCACGCGCACCAGGTATTCCTTGTCCACAGCGGAGTCCTCGCCGATCAGGGTGCGCGCCACGCGGCCGTCCTGCGTGAGCACCAGCAGGCCCACTGAATCGATGTCCAGGCGCCCCGCGGGCGCCAGCCCCTTGAGTTGTTCGGGAGACCAGCGCTGGCGCGCGCCGCATTCGGGCCAGCGGTTGCGCGGCTGCACCAGGCTGGCTGCGGGCGGGTGGCCGTCCTCGGCCTGGCCGCTCACATAGCCCACGGGCTTGTTGATCAGGATGGTGACCTGCTGGCGCTGCTGCTGCCCGGCCTGCTGCATCACCTCGATGTGCGCATCGGGCGCCACCGGCTGGCCCAGCACCGCGGGCTGGCCATTGACCCGCACCCAGCCACGGGCAATCCAGTCGTCGGCCTCCCGGCGCGAGCACAGGCCCAGGTCGGCCATGCGCTTGTTCAGCCGCACGCCGGCGGGAGCACCCTGGGCGGGCGCGGTATCGGCAGCGCGAATGCGCACGGCCTGGGGCCGGGGCGGGGAAGAGGGCTCGGACATGCGCGGCGCGTGGAAAGATTGGAAGGGCGGCGAACGCCCGGCAGGACCGCGATTATCCGGAGAAAGTGCCCGCGCGCAGCGCCTGCAGATCCAGCACGCGCAGGCCGCCGTACTCCACACGGATCACGCCCATGCGCTCGAGCGTGCGCAGTGCCTCGTTGACCCGCTGCCGCGACAGGCCCACGAGGTAGGCCAACTCCTGCTGGGTGATGCGCAGCACCTGGCCCACCCCCGGGAACAGCGCCGGGTTGAACAGCGAGGCGAGGTTGCGCGCCACGCGCAGCTCCGGGTTGGTGAGCCGGTCGATCTCGCGGGCGGAGATGAACTGCGCCAGCCGCTCGTTGAGCTGGCCCATGACAAAGCGGTTGAAGCCGATCGAATGGTCCAGCAGCCAGTGAAAGGTCTCCACCGGCAAGCCCGCCACCACGCTCTTGCGCAGGGCCAGCACGTTGTAGCGGTAGGCCTCGCGCTTGAAGGCCGTGCCCTCGCCGAACCAGCCCCCGGGCGGCAGGCCGGTGAAAGTCATGGTCACGCCCTGCTCGCTCTCGGCGCTCATCTTCAGCAGCCCCTCGACCACGCCGAACCAGTAGGTCACGGGCCGCCCCACGCGGCAGATGTGGTCGCCCGGCTGGGCTTCGGTCACCACCAGTTCGGCCTGCGCACGCTCGACTTCCTGCGGCTGCAGCAGCGCCAGCCACGGAATGCCCGACAGTTCGGCGTCGCTGGGCGGGCGCCGGCGCTGGTGCAGGGAAAGCTCGTTTTTCATTTGGGCGACATCTCTTACGGCTGTCTTTCAGTGTCATCCCCAGGTCTAGGGAAAGTCCCAACCGGGTGGCCCCGAGGTTTGTCGTTTGAACGACAACGCAACGTCAAACCCGAGCCTAGCATGGTCTGGCATTCGGCATTTGCACCACACCTGGGCCAATGCCTGCGAGGAGAAACCACAACATGAACACAACATTCCCTCGGCTGATGCTCCAGCACGCGACCCAGCGCCCGGGCGCTGCCGCCATGCGCGAAAAGGAGTACGGCATCTGGCAAGCCCACACCTGGGCGGACTTGGCCACACAGGTCGAGCGCATCGCCTGCGGCCTGCACCAGCTGGGGCTGGCGCGCGGCCAGCACATGGTGGTGATCGGGGCCAACCGCCCGCGCCTTTACGCCACCATGCTGGCCGCGCAGTCCCTGGGCGCCATCCCGGTGCCGCTGTACCAGGACGCGGTGGCCGCCGAGTGCGCCTTCCCCATCACCAACGCCGAAGTGCGCCTGGCACTGGTGGAGAACCAGGAACAGGTGGACAAGCTGCTGGAGATCCGCGAGCAGTGCCCGCTGCTGCAGCACATCGTCTATGACGACCCGCGGGGCCTGCGCAATTACGTCGAGCCCGGCCTTCAGGCGCTGGACCACGTGATCGAAAACGGCGCGGCCTTCGCAGTGAAGCAGCCCGGCTTCTTCCAGGGCGAGGTGGACCGCGGCCAGCCAGACGACGTGGCGGCCATGTTCTTCACCTCCGGCACCACCGGCCACCCCAAGGGCGTGGTGCACAGCCACCGCACCCTGCTGGACCGCGCCGAAGCGGGCGCCGAGTTCGACCGGCTCACCAGCGCAGAAGAAGTGCTGGCCTACCTGCCGCCGGCCTGGATCGGCCAGAACATCTTCAGCTACGCGCAGTGGCTGTGCTGCGGCTACGTGGTCAACTGCCCCGAGGACACAGGCACCGTGTCCATCGACCTGAAAGAAGTCGGTCCGACCTACTACTTCGCGCCGCCGCGGGTGTTCGAGGGCATGCTCACCAGCGTGATGATCCGCATGGAGGACGCCGGGGGACTCAAGCGCAGCATGTTCAAGACCTTCATGGACGTGGCCCGGCGCGTGGGCCCGCAGCGCATGGACGGCAAGCCCGTCGGTCTGCTGGACGGCCTGCTCTACCAACTCGGCGACCTGCTGGTCTACGGCCCGCTGCGCAACAACCTGGGCTTTTCGCGGGTGCGGGTGGCCTACACCGCCGGCGAGGCCATTGGTCCCGACCTCTTCACCTTCTACCGCTCCATCGGCATCAATTTGAAGCAGCTCTACGGCTCCACCGAGACCGCGGTGTTCGTGTGCCTGCAACCCGACCACGAGGTCCGCCCCGACACGGTGGGCGTGCCCTGCAAGGGCGTGGAGATCAAGCTGGCCGACAACGGCGAGATCCTGGTCAAGTCGCCCGGCCTGCTCAAGGAGTACTACAAGAACCCCAAGGCCACGGCCGAGGTGCTTTCGGCCGACGGCTGGTACCACACCAGCGATGCGGGCTTCCTCGACAGCCACGGGCACCTGAAGATCATCGACCGCGTCAAGGACGTGGGCCGCATCCAGGGCGGCGCCAACGACGGGGCGATGTTCGCGCCCAAGTACGTGGAGAACAAGCTCAAGTTCTTCCCCTTCATCAAGGAGGCCGTGGCCTTCGGTGATGGACGCGACAAGGTGTGCGTGATGGTCAACATCGACTTCGATGCCACCGGCAACTGGGCCGAGCGCCGAAACCTCCCCTACGCGGGCTACACGGACCTGGCGCAAAAGCCCGAGGTATACGCACTCATCCAGGACTGCGTGGAAAAGGTCAACGCCGACCTGGCCGCCGACAAGCTGCTGGCCGGCTCGCAGATCAGCCGCTTCCTGGTGCTGCACAAGGAACTCGACGCCGACGACGGAGAACTCACCCGCACCAACAAGGTTCGCCGCGGCTTCATCGGTGAGAAGTACGCACCGCTGGTCGATGCGCTCTACGCCGGCCGCACCGAACAGTACATCGAGACGGTCGTGAAGTTCGAGGATGGGCGCACCGGCAAGGTCAACGCCACCCTGAAGATCGGCGATGCCCGCACCTTTGACACGGCCCTGGCGGCCGCCTGAACCGCGCACGGCCATGCAGAACACCATGCCACAGAAAAAAATCGGCGACGTCGTGCTCGACGTGCAGAACATCTCCCTGAGCTTTGGCGGCGTCAAGGCGCTCTCGGACATTTCCTTCAACGTCCGGGAGCACGAGATCCGGGCCATCATCGGCCCCAACGGCGCCGGCAAGAGCTCCATGCTCAACTGCATCAACGGCGTCTACA
>CAYVGD010000149.1:0-6941 GCA_964450095.1 uncultured Polaromonas sp. | reverse complement strand
GGCGCTGGTCTTCTTGTTGATGAACTCGTCGTCGGCGAACACGATGGGGTCGCCCTTTTTCTGGGCGATGGAGAAGGGCACGATCTCGTCCCTGAACTTGCCGGCCTGCTGCGCCGCGGCGGCCTTTTGCTGGCTGGCCAGGGCCAGGGCATCCTGCATGTCGCGGGTGATGCCGCTGGCCTTGGCCACGTTCTCGGCGGTGATGCCCATGTGGTACTGGTTGTAGACGTCCCACAGGCCGTCCACGATCATGGTGTCGGCCATCTTCCAGTCACCCATGCGCTGGCCGTCGCGCGAGCCCAGCAGCACGTGCGGGGAGGCGCTCATGTTTTCCTGGCCGCCGGCCACCACGATCTCGCTGTCGCCATACGCCACGGCCTGGGCAGCCAGCATGACGGCCTTGAGGCCCGAGCCGCACACGGCGTTGATCGTCAGGCCCGGCACCTCTTTCGGCAGACCGGCCTTCATGAGCGCCTGGCGGGCGGGATTCT
The DNA here is from genome assembly GCA_964450095.1 of uncultured Polaromonas sp. Lineage (GTDB taxonomy): Bacteria > Pseudomonadota > Gammaproteobacteria > Burkholderiales > Burkholderiaceae_C > Polaromonas. Next base: position 6,450 of record CAYVGD010000149.1, on the reverse strand, counting down.
GGCCCGCGCCTGCGGCCAGCACCTGGCCCAGGATCACCTCGCCCACCTGGTCGGGCGCCACGCGCGCGCGCTCGAGCGCGGCACGCACCACGGCCGCGCCCAGTTCGGTGGCGGGCGTCTTGGCCAGGGTGCCGCCGAAACGGCCCACGGCAGTCCGCGCTGCCGACACGATCACGATGTCTTCCATGAATGAGGTCCTCTTTGGAGTTGAAATGATGAACAGAAACAGGGCCCACGGCACCGGCCCGCGCAAGCGCGGCACAGGCTCGGTGCCAAAGGCGAAAGCGACAAGGACTGCGCCAGGGCCGGGTCAGGCCTTGGCCTTGACGTAGCGTCCGGGGGCCGGCTCGATGACCTTGTGCCTGCGACTGCCGTAAGCCTTGGGCGCAGCCACCTGGCGGCCGGCCAGCGGACGCAGCCAGGCGGCCCAGTCGGTCCACCAGCTGCCGGGGTGCTCCTGGGCACCGGCCAGCCAGGCCTGTTGCGTGGCGGGCAGCTTGTCGCAGGTCCAGTACGAGCGTTTTTTCTTGGCCGGCGGGTTGATCACGCCGGCGATGTGGCCCGAGGCGCCCATCACGAAGCGCTTCTTGCCGGTGAGCACCTGGGTGCTGGCGTAGGCGCCCTCGATGGGCACGATGTGGTCTTCGCGGGAGCCGTAGATGTAGGTCGGGAGGTCGATCTTGCGCAGATCGATCTTCTGGCCGCACACCGTGAGCTTGCCGGACTTGATCAGGTTGTTTTCGAGGTAGGTGTTGCGCAGGTACCAGGCGTAGAACGGCCCGGGCAGGTTGGTCGAATCGCTGTTCCAGTAGAGCAGGTCGAAGGCCGGGGGCGTCTCGCCCTTGAGGTAGTTGCCCACCACGTAGTTCCAGACCAGGTCGTTGGGCCGCAGGAAGCTGAAGGTCGAGGCCAGGTCCTGGCCGCGCAGCAGGCCGCCCTGCCCCATCTGCATTTCGCGAAAGCGCACGGCCTGCTCGTCGATGAAGATGTCCAGCACGCCGGTCTCGCTGAAGTCCAGCAGGGCCGTGAGGAAGGTGACGCTGTGCACCGGCTTTTCACCGCGGGCGGCCAGCACCGCCAACGCCGTGCCCAGGATCGTGCCCCCGACGCAAAAGCCCAGGGCGTTGATGTCCTTGGCGCCGGTGATCTCGCGGGTGACCTCGATGGCCTCGATGGCTGCGTGCTCGATGTAGTCGTCCCAGGTTTTTTCCTGCATGGACGCATCGGGGTTGCGCCAGCTCAGCACGAAGGTGCGGTGCCCCTGCTCGACGAGGTAACGGATCAGCGAATTGTCCGGCTGCAGGTCGAGGATGTAGTATTTGTTGATGCAGGGCGGCACCAGCAGAAAAGGCCGTTCAAACACCTTGGCCGTGAGCGGCTTGTATTCGATGAGCTGGAAAAACTCATTTTCGAAAACCACCGCGCCTTCGGTGGTGGCCACGTTTTTACCGACCTCGAAAACACTTTCATCGGTCATCGACACATGGCCCTGGCCCATGTCGTGGATGAGGTTTTGAAGGCCCTGCGCCAGGCTCTGGCCTTGGGTTTCCAGCGCCTTTTTCTGGGCTTCGGCATTGAGCGCCAGGAAATTGCTGGGCGCCGAGGCCGCAAGCCATTGCTCGACGGCAAAGCGCACGCGGGCGCGGGTCTTGGGGTCGGCATGCACCGCGTCGGCCAGGCCCGTGAGCACCTTGGCATTGAGCAGGTAGGCCGCGGCTGCGAACTGCGACAGCGGATTGCTCTGCCAGGCTTCCGAGGCAAAGCGCCGGTCGGAGCCCACCAGACCCTGCGCAGCGCCGGGGGTGATCGCCGCGTTCCACAGCGAAGAAGCTTCCCTGAGATACTCCTGCTGCAACTCCAGCACCTTGGCCGGGTCCAGCTGCAGGGCACCCAGGGCCTCGGCCGGGGGCATCGCCTGCATCATCATGCCCGGCGTGACCTGAGCGCCCCCGGGCGTGAATGCCGATACCGCTTTCTGGAAATTCTCGGCCAGCATTTTCTGGAATTGCTGGGCGGAATCCACCCAACTGTTGTCAGCGTTCATACCCTGTGTCTCCTCACTGCTGGATTTTATGTATCGACTTGTCGCCACAGAAAGCTCAGCCGCAAAAATCCTGCAGGCAATGTGCGCCGCGAGTATTTCAGTTAGCTGACGAAACCCAGCAAAACAGGAGTTCAGTCATGTATTTGGTTGCCATCGGCTGGTTGTATGTCGTGCTCATGATGAGCGTGGCCGAGGCTGCGAATCCATCGGGCACGCTGCTGGGGGCCATCACGACCTTTGTGCTTTACGGGCTGCTGCCACTGGGGATCGTGCTCTACATCCTGGGCACGCCCGGCCGCCGCAAAGCGCGCAAGGCTCAGGAGGAAGATCAGGCACGCCAGGCGCAGGCAGCGGACCCGCACCGGGAAAACCCTGAGCCCTCGTCCTCGGGCTCAAGTGAGCCAGATGCAGGCGGCCAGGCGCCCACCGGTGTCGCCGGGAGCGGCGCCGGGCCGGCCGCTGGTGCGCCGGTGCGAAAAGAACCTTGAACCGGAGGCGGTGCACCACGGCAGGCTGCCGTCGTTGCCGAACACCGCCTGCACCCCCATCCTTTGCAGGCGCTGGCGGGCCAGGCCGGGCAGGTCGGCCATCCAGCGCCCGGGCCGGCCCGGCTGGAAGCAGGCTGCGGCCTCGGGCTGCACCTGCATGAAGGCCTGCCTCACCTCGGGCCCCACCTCGAAAGCCTGCGGCCCGATGCAAGGGCCCAGCCAGGCCACCAGGCCCGATGCGACTTCTGCGGCGTCCAGGCCCAGCGCGGCCTGCATCTGCGCCAGGCCCGCCTCGAGGATGCCCCGGCCGCCCTCGCCCGCCAGGCCCCGCCAGCCGGCGTGCAGCGCAGCCACGGCAGGCTGCTGCCGGTGCGCCAGCAGGATGGGCAGGCAATCGGCCACCATGACCACGCAGGCCGGCCCGGGCGCCAGGGCGAATGCACCGTCGGCCACGGGCGCGGGCGGGGCCGGGCCAGGGTCCAGCCTGATCACCTGGGTGCCATGCACCTGCTTCATGAACACGGGACGCGCGCCCAGCGCCAGGGCAAGCCGCTGGCGATTGGCCTCGACCGCCGCTGGCGCATCGCCCACATGGTCGCCCAGGTTCATGGATGCAAAGAGGCCCTCGGACACGCCGCCTGAGCGCGTGGTGACCAGCGCCCGCACCCCGTCGGGCGCGGGCCAGTCGGGCGCGATCCAGTCGGCGTGAGGCAGGGCCTGGGTCATGGCGCGTCACTCCGCGTCGGGGCAGCGGGCCGGGTCGGCGGCCTGGAAAGCGGGCAGTGCCATGCAGGCCTGGAACACGGACTGCACCCGCTCCAGGTCGGCCAGGCCCACATCGAAGCGCTGGGCGTTCACCACCTGCGGCACCAGGCAGCAGTCGGCCAGGGTGGGCGCCTCGCCGTGGCAGAAGGTGCTGCGGCCCAGGCGCTGTAGCTGCCGCTCGAGTGAAACCAGCCCTTCGCGGCACCAGTGGCGGTACCAGGCGTTCTTGGCGTCTTCGCTGGCGCCGAGCTCGCGCACCAGGTACTTCAGCACGCGCAGGTTGTTCAGGGGATGGATGTCGCACGCCACCGACAGCGCCAGCGCGCGCACCCGCGCGCGGGCCAGGGGGTCGGCCGGCAGCAGCGCAGGCGCCGGATGCGTCTCGTCCAGGTATTCGATGATGGCCACCGACTGGGACAGGTGCTCGCCTGCGTCTTCCAGCAGGGGCACGAAGTGGTCGGCTGAGACGGCGTCGAAACCGGGCTGGCGGTGCTCCCCTTTGAGGAGGTGCACCGGGATGTACTCGTAGGGCAGGCCCTTGAGCGCCAGCGCGATCCGCACGCGGTAGGAGGCGGAAGAGCGGAAGTAGTTGTAGAGCTTCATCACGCCGGTCAGGATAGCGCAGCCCCCGCTGGCCGGGGTCCCGGGGAAACTCAGTAGTCGCCGATGGCCAGGTTCTCGAACTTGGTGTGGTGCTTGACGAAACCGAGCTTCACCGTACCGGTGGGTCCATTGCGCTGCTTGCTGATGATCACCTCGGCCACGCCCGGCTCCTTGCAGGCTTCCTTGGTGTAGTACTCGTCGCGGTAGATGAACATGATCACGTCGGCGTCCTGCTCGATGGCGCCCGATTCACGCAGGTCGCTCATCATGGGCCGCTTGTCGGTGCGCGACTCCACTCCGCGGCTGAGCTGTGACAGCGCGATCACGGGACACTGCAGTTCCTTGGCCAGCATCTTCAGGCCCCGCGAGATTTCGCCCACGGCGGTCGCACGGTTTTCATCGCTCATGCCGGCGGAGGTGCTCATGAGCTGCAGGTAGTCCACCACGATGAGGCCGAGCTTGCCGCACTGGCGGGCCAGGCGCCGGGCGTTGGCGCGCAACTCGCTCACCGACAGGCCCGGCGTCTCGTCGATGTGCAGCGAGATGTTGCGCAGCTTCTCGATGGCCTCGGTCAGCCGCGGCCACTCCTCCTCGGTGAGCTTGCCGGTGCGCAGGTGCCCTTGGTCGATGCGGCCGATCGAGCCCACGATGCGCACCGCCAGTTGCGAGGCACCCATCTCCATGGAGAACACCGCCACCGGCAGGCCCTCGTGCAGGGCCACATGCTCGGCGATGTTGATGGCCAGCGCGGTCTTGCCCATGGAGGGGCGCGCGGCCAGGATGATCAGGTCGCCCGGCTGCAGGCCCGAGGTGTTCTTGTCCAGGTCGTAGAAGCCCGTCGGCACGCCGGTGATGTCGTTCGGGTTCTCCGACATCTCGGTCACGCGATCCAGCAACTCGACCACCAGCGAGTCCATGCTGTGGAAGCCCTGCTTCATGCGAGAGCCGGCCTCGCCGATGTTGAAGATCTTCTGCTCGGCCTCGTCCAGGATGGTGGAGACCGGCTTGCCCTGGGGGTTGAAGGCGTTGGTGGCGATCTCGTCGCTGGCGGCCACGAGCTTGCGCAGGATGGAGCGCTCGCGCACGATTTCGGCATAGCGGCGCACGTTGGCCGCGCTGGGCACGTACTGTGCGAGCGAATTGAGGTAGAGCAGCCCGCCCATGTCCTCGGACTTGCCCTGGCTCTGCAGGTGCTCGAACACCGTCACCACGTCGGCCGGCTTGCTCGCGTTGATGAGGCCGCCGATGGCCGAGAAGATCAGCTTGTGCTCGTGGCGGTAGAAATCGGCATCGACCAGCAGGTCACCCACGCGATCCCATGCGCCGTTGTCCAGCAGCAGCCCGCCGAGCACGCTGGACTCGGCCTCGATCGAATGAGGCGGAATGCGCAGCTGGGCGATCTGCTTGTCCGGGCTGTAGCCGTCCTGCGCGGCGGAAAAAAGAGCTGACATGGGATTCCTGAAAGAAGCCTGGGATGGTAGCGCGCTCAGCCCCGGCCGCGGTGCACAAGCCTGTGCACAAGCAGTGGACTCCAGGCGGAAAAGCAGGCTGCGGTTGTGGATAAATTCCTGCGCGCTTCGCGGCAAGCGCCCAGCCGCTGCGCTGAGTGGGAGTGGCCAGCCTCGGGGGGCGAAACGCAGCGGACACCGGACCATGAAAAAAGCCGCCCGGAGGCGGCTTTTTTCAGCGCGGGGGCTGGCTTCAGGCGGTTTCGCCCAGCACGGTGACGGTGACGTCCACGGTCACGTCGGTGTGCAGCGCAACGCTCACGGGGTGGTCGCCCACGATCTTGAGCGGGCCATTGGGCATGCGCACCTGGGACTTGGCCACGGCGAAGCCGGTCTTGGCCAGTTCCGCTGCGATGTCGGCGTTGGTGACCGAGCCGAACAGGCGGCCGTCCACGCCGGCCTTCTGCGTGAGCTTGAGCGTGGTGCCGCCGAGCTTTTCGCCCTGGGCCTGTGCTTCGGCCAGCTTGGCCGAGGCTGCTTTTTCCAGTTCAGCACGCTTGGTCTCGAACTCCTTGATGGCACCAGCCGTGGCACGGCGTGCGCGACCCGAGGGGATCAGGAAGTTGCGGGCGTAACCGTCCTTGACCTTGACGATTTCGCCGAGGTTGCCGAGGTTGACGACTTTGTCGAGCAGGATGATTTGCATGGTCGTTTCCTTCTTACAGGGTGCGGTGCTGGTCGCTGTAGGGCAGCATGGCCAGGAAACGGGCGCGCTTGATCGATGTGTTCAGCTGGCGCTGGTAGATGGCGCGCGTGCCGGTCAGGCGGGCGGGGATGATCTTGCCGTTCTCGGCGATGAAATCGCGCAGCAGGTCGACGTCTTTGTAGTCGATCTCTTCGACACCGGCGACGGTGAAGCGGCAAAAGCGCTTGCGCTTGAACAGCAGCGACTGGGTGTTGCGCTTGGGGCGCTTGTCTTTGTTGAAACGTTTCGGTCCGGGCATGATGGACTCCTTACAGGGTATTGAGTTCTTGGATGTGGAAGATCACGCTCTTGTTGGTGCGCGCGCTGGCAAGGAAACCGCGGAACCTGAAGGCCCGG
>CAYVGD010000148.1:0-6972 GCA_964450095.1 uncultured Polaromonas sp. | reverse complement strand
GGTGCACCTCGCAGTACACATGCGCTTCGCGCACGCGCCGGGCGATCAGCTGCGTGACCTGGGAGCCGAAGTCGAGGATGAGGATTTTCTGGTGCTGCATGGCGAAGGCCTTGAAATGCGTGCGGCCGCCCGTTGAAGGTGCGGCCGCGAAAAATGAAAGCAGGAGGCAGGAGGTCAGTCCGCCCGGTAGTTGGGCGCTTCCTTGGTGATCTGCACGTCATGCACATGGCTTTCGCGGATGCCCGCGGCCGTGATTTCCACGAACTCGGCTTGCGCATGCATCTCGGCCACGGTGCCACAGCCGCAGTAGCCCATCGCGGCGCGCAGGCCGCCGGCCATCTGGAAGATGATGGGCACCACTGAGCCCTTGTAAGGCACGCGCCCCTCAATGCCCTCGGGCACCAGCTTGTCGGCATTGGGGTTGCCCGTGCTCGACTCCTGGAAGTAGCGGTCGGCGCTGCCTTGCTTCATGGCACCGATGGAGCCCATGCCGCGGTAGCCCTTGTAGCTGCGACCCTGGAAGAGGAACACCTCACCCGGCGCCTCTTCCGTGCCGGCGAAGATGCCGCCCATCATGACGGCGCTGGCGCCAGCGGCAATGGCCTTGGCGATGTCGCCGGAGTAGCGCACGCCGCCGTCGGCGATCAGCGGCACACCCGTGCCCTGCAGCGCCGTGGCGACATTGTCGATGGCGGTGATCTGCGGCACGCCGACGCCCGCCACGATGCGGGTGGTGCAGATGGAGCCCGGGCCGATGCCCACCTTCACGGCATCGGCACCGGCCTCGGCCAGGGCGAGCGCGGCGGCGCCGGTGGCGATGTTGCCGCCGATCACCTCGACCTGCGGGTAGTTTTTCTTGACCCAGCGCACGCGCTCGATCACGCCCTGACTGTGGCCGTGGGCCGTGTCCACCACGATGGCGTCCACCCCGGCCCGCACCAGCGCCTCCACGCGCTCCTCGGTGCCCTCGCCCACGCCGACGGCGGCGCCCACGCGCAGGCGGCCTGCCCCGTCGCGCGCGGCGTTGGGAAAGTTCAGCTGCTTGGTGATGTCCTTGACGGTGATCAGGCCCTTGAGCTCGAAGGCATCGCTGACCACCAGGAGGCGCTCGAGCTTGTGCTTGTTCAAAAGCGCCTTGGCCTGCTCCGGCGTGGTGCCGTCGGGCACGGTGACCAGGCGCTCGCGCGGGGTCATGATCTCGCGCACCGGCGCGTCCATGCGGGTTTCAAAGCGCAGGTCGCGTCCGGTCACGATGCCTGCCACCTTGCCGCCATCGACAACCGGAAAGCCCGACACGCCCAGTTCGTCGCTCAGGGCCATGACCTGGCGCACCGTGGTTTCCGGGGTGATCACGACCGGGTCGCGCAGCACACCGGATTCGTAGCGCTTGACCTTGGCCACCTGGGCGGCCTGCTCCTGGGCGGTGAGGTTCTTGTGGATGATGCCGATGCCGCCTTCCTGCGCAACAGCGATTGCCAGGCGCGCCTCGGTGACGGTGTCCATGGCGGCAGACACCAGAGGCAGGTTCAGTCGGATGTTGCGGGTGAACTGCGTAGCGAGTGTGGTGTCCTTGGGCAGGACCTGGGAGAACGCGGGAACCAGGAGAACGTCGTCGAACGTGAGCGCTTTGCCGAGGAGGCGCATAGGAAAGCTCCAAAAACACGATTGTAGCCAGCGGCTGGCGGCCGCTTTCAGGCGTGCAGCGCGTGTTCAGTAACCGGGCTTGGCACCGGGCCTTCGCTTGGCAAACAGCCCTGCGCTGCGGGCCCCCTGGCGGGCAAAGCGTTCGCGCCGGGCCACCTTCGGGTCCACGCGCAGCGGACGGCAGAACTCCAGGCGGTCGCCGTCTTCCAGGGGCTGCATGGCGCTGCAGGCGCGGCCCCAGACGCTCGCGCGCCAGAGGCCCGAAGCCATGCCCTGCGCCACATCGGCCGGCCAGTCATTGCCCGACAGTTGCGTGCAGGCGGCCAGCGCATCACGGGCGGTGGCGCCTGCGCCCAGTTCCACCCTCTGCTCGATCACTTCGCGCGGCGCAGGCGCGCACACCACGGTGACGCGCATGCTCGTCACGCCTCGCCGTAGACCTGGTTGGCGCGCTTGACGAAGGCGTCCACCAGGCTGCCCGCGATCTTGTCGAACACCGGGCCCACCAGGGCCGCCAGCGCCACGCTGTTGAAGTCATAGCGCAGGGTGAATTCGACCTTGCAGGCACGCTGGCCCTCCCCCAGGGGAGAGAAGGTCCACTGCCCGTCGAGCTTTGAAAAGGGCCCGTCCACCAGTTGCATGTGAATGCCGCGGCCGTCCTGGTGGGTGTTGCGCGTGGTGAAGGACTGCTTGATTCCGCCAAAGGCAATGCCCACGCGGGCGGTCATGCCCTCAGCGTCCTGCCCGAGCACGCTGGCCTGGTCGCACCAGGGGAGGAACTGCGGGTAATGCGCCACATCGGTGACGAGGGAGAACATCTCCTCGGCACTGAACCAGATCAGGACGGACTTGTGAATGGTTTTCATACAATCTGCAGCCCGGCCCATTCTAGTGGCCGGGGGTTAATCCAACCTTTGATGACCGCCAAACCCACGACCAAGCCCTCCAAGGCGGCCAAGCCCGCCCTGCCTGCACGCATCGCTGAGAACAGGCGCGCGCTCTTCAACTACCACATCGAGGAACGTTTCGAGGCGGGCATGGTGCTCGAAGGCTGGGAGGTCAAGGCGGTGCGAGCGGGCAAGGTGCAGCTGACCGACGGCTACGTGGTCATCAAGGACGGCGAATTGTTCATCATCGGCTGCCAGATCACCCCGCTGGGCACGGCTTCCACCCATGTGCGACCCGACTCGGTGCGCACCAAGAAGTTGCTCATGCACAAGGACGAGATCCGCCGTCTCGTCGGCAAGACCGAACAGAAGGGCTTCACCTTGGTGCCGCTGAACCTGCACTGGAAGAGCGGCCGGATCAAATGCGAAGTGGCGCTGGCCAAGGGCAAAGCCGAGCACGACAAGCGCGACACCATCAAGGAACGCGAAGGCAAGCGCGAGGTGGAGCGGGCGATGAAGTCCCGCAGCCGCTGAGCCACGGCCAGCCGCAGGGCGGCGGCTTCACAACTGTTTACCCGTGGCTTGGAATAAAGCCCGCCCGGGCGGTGTTCATCTCAGCGCATGGCAGTGCACAGTGCACTGCCGGCATGGCTTGTTGCTCAATGCAATGGAGATTCGCATGAATATGAACCGCTTCGTTTCCCCCGTCTCGCGTCTGCTGGCCCTGGCTACGCTCGGCCTGACGATGGCCACCCCCGCGCTGGCCATGGGCCTGGAGGCACGCGAGGGCGTGCTGGTCGGCTCCAACGGCATGACGCTCTACACCTTTGACCGCGACCAGGCCGGCACCGGCAAGTCGGTGTGCAACGGTCCCTGCGCCGCCAACTGGCCCCCCGTTCCCGCCGCAGCCGCCCCGGCCACCGGCGACTGGAGCCACCTCACCCGCGATGACGGCAGCCAGCAACTGGCCTACAAAGGCAAGCCGCTGTACTTCTGGGTCAAGGACCAAAAACCCGGCGACAAGACCGGCGAGGGCGTGAACAACGTCTGGCGCCTGGCCCGCCCGTGAGCGGCTGCGCCGGCGCGGCCCCACCCCGGCCGCGCCGCGCTCAGCCCAACACCCCACGCCGCCCCAGGACCCAAGCGTGAACCGCGCATCGGTCGTCGAGCAGTTGCCCAGCCTCCGGCGCTACGCACGCGTGCTGACGGGCGATGCCTGGGCGGCCGACGATCTGGTGCAGGACACCCTGGAGCGCGCGTGCCGCAAGTGGCTGCTCTGGCGACACGGCAGCGACCTGCGGGCGTGGCTGTTCACGCTGATGCACAACCTGTACCTGAACCAGGTGCGACAGCGTCCGCCCTGGCACGCGGTCGACGTGAAGGAACTGGAGTCCCTGCCGGGCCCGGGCAGCCTCGCGGGCGACGATGCGTTGGACCTCGAGCGCTGCCTTCGGCGGCTGCCGGCCGATCAGCGCGCCGTGTTGCTGCTGGTCACCCTGGAAGACTTGAGCTATGAAGACGCCGCAGGCATCCTGGGCGTGCCGGTGGGCACGGTGATGTCGCGCCTTTCGCGGGCGCGCAGCCGGCTGCGTGAACTCATGAGCCCCGAACGGTCGGCCCCGCCCTCCCCGGCTTCGCCCTCTTCCACTGCGCCGGCACAGGTGACGGCGCCCCGCGTTCTTCGCCGGGTTCAATGAGGGCCGAGACATGACGAACCACTCACCGCCCCCTGCAAGGGACGCCCACCTTCACGCCTGGGTGGATGGCAGGCTCAGCCGGGCCGAGGCCCAGGCCCTGGAAGCCGAGCTTGCAAGCCAGCCGCAGCGCTTGCAGGCAGCGCTGGCCTGGCGGGCGCAACGCGATGCACTGCGCCAGATGGAGGCGGACCGCCCTGGGCAGAGCCTGCCGCCTGCCATGGCCCAGGCTGCGAAGCGCCTGGACGCCGCCCAACTGCAATCGCAGCGCATGTTGCGGCTGGGCGGCATGGCCGCGGGACTGGTCCTGGCCTTCGGCCTGGGCTGGACGGTGCGCGGCCCATCGGAGGTCCCCGACATCGCGGCACAGCGGCCGGCGGGGGGCCACCCGCAGGTCGAACCTGCGCGGCAGTTCGCGCGGCAGGCCGCCGTGGCGCATGCGGTTTACCAACCCGAACAGCGCCACCCGGTGGAGGTGGGCGCCGATCAGGAAGCGCATCTGGTGCAGTGGCTTTCCAAACGCCTGGGGCGTTCGCTCAAACTGCCCGACCTGCAGGCCCAGGGCTATGCGCTGGTGGGTGGCCGATTGCTCCCCGGCGACGAGGGCGCACGGGCGCAATTCATGTACCAAAACCCCCAGGGAGAGCGTGTCACGCTGTACCTGGGCGCCCTGCCGTCTTCAGGCGCAGAAACCGCCTTTCGGTTCCATGCAGAAGGGCCCGTGCCCGCCTTTTATTGGGTGGACCAGGGATTTGGCTATGCACTGAGCGGCCCACTGTCGCGCCAGGCGCTGCTGGGCCTGGCCACGGCGGTTCACCGGCAGCTCTGAAGCGGGGCAAGCGCCCATCGGGGCCACGAGGCCCCTCAAAATGCCTCAGAGATCGCGCAGCGGATGCGCCTCGGCGGGCCAGGCGCTCTGGAAGAAGCCGCGCACCTCCTCGGGATCCACGTCCTCGATGCGGTTGGGGTGCCAACGGGGCGCATGGTCCTTGTCCACGACCAGGGCACGGATGCCCTCGATGGTCTCGCACTCGGCCATCGGGCGCTTGTGAAAGCACTGCCAGACCATGTCGCGCTCCATGCGCAACGCGTCAGCCAGTCCCATGCAGCGCGCCCGGCGGATTTGTTCCAGCGTGACATGCAGCATCAGCGGCGAGCGCTGGCGCAGCGCCTGGGCGGTCTTTTGCGCCCACTCGCCGCCGCTGGCCTCCAGCACCTGGGCGATGAGCGGCACGCTGGGCTGGCTGAAAGCCACCTCCAGCACATCGTTCGGGCGCGGCTCGTGCACTGCACGAGGCAGGTGCGCGTCGAGCCAAGCCTGTGCGGCCGGGGCATCCGCCCATTCGGTGTGGGCAATGCGCTGCCACAGTCCGGCCAGCGCAGAACCTTGCACCTGCACATCGGCCAGGCCATGGCGAATTGCATCGGCCCCGCCGATGACCTCGCCGGTGAGGGCCAGGTATTCGCCCACATGGCCCGGGCAACGGCTCAGGAAGTGGCCACCTCCCACGTCGGGGAACAGCCCGATCTTGGTCTCGGGCATGGCCATCTTGGTTGTCTCGGTGACGACGCGGCACGCAATCCCCTGGCACAGCCCCATGCCGCCGCCCATGACCACGCCGTACATGAAGGCGACGATGGGTTTGGGGTAGGTCAGGATCAGGTGATTGAGCGCATATTCCTCGGTGAAGAAATCCTCGAGGCTTGCGTCACCGGCCAAGGCTGCGTCGTGGAAGAAGCGGATGTCGCCCCCCGCGCAGAAGTGCCCGAACCAGCGCTCGGCGCTCCCGGGCGCACCCGCCTTGTTGCTGCCGCGCAAGGCCACCAGCGCCACGTCGGGGTCGTTCAGCCACAACTGAAGCGCCTGCGTGATGGCGCGGATCATCTCCAGCGACAGCGCATTCAGCGCTTCGGGGCGATGCAGCGTGACGAGGCCCGCGCTTGCGCCGCGCTCCACCAGAACCTGCGTGCTGCTTGCTTGTGCTTTCATGTTTTTTGTCTCCAGGCAATCCATTCATTGAGTGCCAGCGCCCCCAGCACCAGGGCACCCCCCGACAGCACGTTGGGCCCGGGCACCTCGCTCGCACCCACCCAGGCCAGGAGGATGCCGAAGATGACCTCCAGCAACGCCAGCAATGAGACCTCGGGCGCCTTCAGCACGCCGGCGCAGCGCACGGCAAGCACGCAGGGAATGGCCAGCTGCGTCAGGCCCAGCAGGGCCAGCAGCCCGATGTCATGCAGCGAAGCGGAAAACGGAAAGGCCAGGGGCAGCGTCACCGCCGACGAGATGAGTGCGCCCACCATCACGGCCGGCACCAGGTCGATGTGTTCGCCATGGGCCTGGCTTTTCTGCACCACGGTCCAGTTGACGGCGCCGGCCAGGGGCACGCACAGGGCCACCAGCGTGCCCAGCAACTGCGGCCCCGCCCCCAGGCTGAACTGGCTGCCGTACATCCAGCCGATGCCCACGCCTGCCGCAGCGATGGCCAGCCAAGTGCGGGCCGGTATGCGGTGGCCGGCGAAGAGCCAGGCCAGCACCGCCGTGAAGAAGGGTCCCACGGCCATGGTGACCAGCACATTGGCCACGGTGGTGAGCGTGAGCGCCACCATGAAGGCGGTGAACATCACGCTCCAGCACAGCCCGGACAGCCACAGGGCGCGGCCGCCCCGAGCAATGCGGCCGAACACCGCACGCCCCTGGAACAGCGGCAGGATCACCAGCAGCGACAGCACCGTGAAGAAGCTGC
>CAYVGD010000147.1:0-7003 GCA_964450095.1 uncultured Polaromonas sp. | reverse complement strand
GTGGGCTCCTCAAGATCGGGCCCTCCATGCTCGGGCTCAGGGCGTTGGCGGCTGTCGTCCCGCAGGGCGCGTGGCTGTAGGTGTGCCCCGCCAGGCGGCCGGGCACGCAGCCCGGGCCTGAAAGACCATGGGCGAACTGGCCGAACCGGTGCGCCTGCTGCTGGCCTGGGGCGTGCTGCCCCTGTGGTTGGCCGCGGGGCTGCTGGACTGGGGCTGCCACCGCCGCAGCGACATCGGCCACACCGCGGGGCTGCGCGAGTCGGGCTTTCATGCGCTGATGTTCGGCCTCATGGGGCTGGCGCTGTCGGCGGTGCTGCTGCTGGAGATCAACCCCGGCGTGCTGTTGCTGGCCCTGGCGCTGTGGCTGCTGCACCAGGCCGTGACCTGGGTGGAGCTGCGCTACGTGCTGGCGCGCCGGCGCGTGGGCGCCTTCGAGCAGATGGTGCACAGCGCGCTCGAATGGCTGCCGCTGCTGGGCCTGGCGCTGCTGGCATTGCTGCATGTGCACCGCTGGCTGCAGGTGCCCGAGGGCGCGTCCGTGGACTTCTCGCTGCGCTGGCGCACCGATGCCGAAGACCCGGTGATGGGCGGCTGGACCGTGTGGCCGGTGTTCGTGGCCTTTGCGCTGCTCAACGGCCTGCCCCTGGCCGAAGAGCTGCTGCGCACCTGGCGCCAGCGGCCGGCGCCGCATCCTTGAGCGCCGGGCATGCGCATCCTGCTCACGGGTGCCACGGGTTTGATCGGGCGGGCCCTGCTGGAGGCGCTGCTCGAGGCCGGCCACGAGGTGCATGCCGTGGTGCGCCAGCCCTCGCGCCTGCCGCGCAGGTCCGGCCTGTTCCCGGTGCTGCTGGACGTCAGCCAGGCGCTGCGCACCGAGGACTGGCAGCCCCTTGTCAGCGGCATGGACGCGGTGGTCAACACCGTGGGCATCTTCCGCCAGACGCGCGGGCAACGGTTCGACGTGGTGCACAAGCGCGCGCCGCAGGCCTTGTTTGCTGCCTGCGCGCAGGCGGGCGTGGGGCGGGTGATCCAGCTCTCGGCCCTGGGCGCGGGCGATGCGCCGCGCACCGCATTCCTTCAGAGCAAGCGCGCGGCCGATGATTTCCTCTTGCAGCAGCCGCTGGAGGCGGTGGTGCTGCGGCCTTCGCTGGTGTTCGACGCGCAGGGACCCAGTGCCCGCCTGTTCGCCATGCTGGCCAGCCTGCCGCTGTGGCTGGTGCCGGGCCGGGGTGCGGGCCCGGCCGTGCAGCCCATCCACCTGCAGGACCTGGTGGCCGCGGTGCTGGCCCTGCTGGCGCAGGCGCCTGCGCATCCCGCGGCGGCTTCGCACCGGGTGCTGGCCTGCGTCGGGCCTGAAGCCCTGGGCTTGCGCGACTACCTGCAGGCCCTGCGCCAGGCGCTTGGCTTGCGCACGCGTGCCTGGGTCTGGCACCTGCCGGCCTGGCTGATGCGGGCGCTGGCGCACCTGGCCGGTTGGCTGCGCAGCCCGCTGGTGGATGCCGATGCCATGGACATGCTGCTGCGCGGCAGCCAGGCCGACGCGCGGCCCCTGGCGGCCCTGCTCGGGCGTGCGCCGCGCGGCGTGCAGGACTTCATCGCCCCGTCGCAGGCCGCGCAGCTGAGGTTGCAGGCGCAGCTGGCGTGGCTGGTGCCGTTGCTGCGTTGGAGCGTGGCGGCCGTGTGGATCTGGACCGGCATCGTCTCGCTGGGACTCTATCCGCGCGCGCAGAGCCTGGAGCTGCTGGCCCGCGTGGGCGCGCACGGCGCCTGGGCCTGGCTGCTGCTTTACGGCGCGGCCGTGCTGGACCTGCTGCTGGGCCTGGCCACGCTGGCCCTGCCGGCGCGCTGGCGGCCCGCGCTGTGGGTCTTCCAGGCCGCCCTGGTGCTGGGCTACACCGCGCTCATCAGCTGGCGCCTGCCGGAGCATTGGCTGCATCCCTACGGGCCGGTGCTCAAGAACCTGCCGATGCTGGCGGTGCTGCTGCTGCTGCACCAGCTCGAGCCCCGCGGCGAGGGCGGCAGCCGCGCAGCGGCGCCTCCAGGCTGAACCCGCCGCTGCACAGGAGACCGTTGCCATGGACTATGTCTGGCTCAAGTGGCTGCACATCCTCTCGGCCACGCTGCTGTTCGGGCTGGGCGTGGGCTCGGCGTTCTACCTGCTGGCAGCCAGCCTGAGTCCCAACTTGCAGGGGCTGGCCCTGGTGAGCCGGCTGGTGGTGTGGGCCGACGGCCTGTTCACCGCCACCACCGTGGTCGTGCAGCCGCTGACCGGCTACTTCCTCGTGCGCCAGCTGGGGCTGCCCTGGTCTTCTTTCTGGCTGGTGGGTTCGGTGGCGCTTTACGTGCTGGCCGTGCTGTGCTGGCTGCCGGTGGTCTGGCTGCAACTGCGCATGCGGGACCTGGCCGCCCAGGCGGTGCGCGAGGGCGTCGGGACCCTGCCGCCCGCGTATGTCCGCCTGCTGCGATGGTGGGTGGCCCTGGGCGTGGTGGCGTTCTTCTGCTTCCTCGGCATCTTCTACCTGATGGTGGCCAAGCCCTACTGAAACGCCCGCAGCGCAGCGCGGCATGCCGTCCTACATGCGCGCAAGGCATCGGGTGGCAGGCGGCGCGCGTTCGCGGGCTTAAGGTATCGGCAGGGACAGGTACATGCCCCGAGGAGAGAAAACATCAAGGAGAAGGTGGCAGTGGGTTCCAGTCCCGAGGAAGAGGCCAAGGACGGCACGGCCGCTGCAGGAAAGATTCCCCCAGAGTCGCATCCTGCAGTGCCTGCGCTGTGCTGGCCCTTTCCACCGGGCAGCCAGAACCACACGGAAAAAGCCGCAAGGCCCAAACCGTACACACCCCCGAAACGCCGGTCACTGAATCAGTTCTGAGCGGGGACCGGCCGGTCCAGATGAAGGTGGTGGGAGGAGACAGGAGAAAGCGGGGCGGAGCCATCCGTCCCGCTTTTTTTCTTTGGCGGCTGTGGGCATCAGCCGCCGGCTGGCCGCTCAGGCTGTGCCGTCAGCGCTTGTTGCCCTGGCCGCCCTGGCCGCCTTGGTTGCCTCCTTGATTGCCGCCGCTGGCCTGCCCACCCTTGCGGCCGGCCTCGCGTGCCTCTTCCGAGGTGAATTCATGGGCATGGCCGCTTTCGTGCGCGGCTTTACCGCCCTTGCTGGCGATCTCGCGCTGCTTGTCCGGGTCCATGGATGCGAAGCCGCGGTTGGATGTCCCGCCTTGCTCCTTGCCGCCTTGGTTGCCACCCTGGTTGCCGCCTTGCTTGCCCTGGTTGTTTGAAGCCATTTCGAAATCTCCTGTGACGATGAGAAATGCGCGCTAATGAGCTCACTGGCACGCCTCGATGAAGCACCGGCGGCGCGGGCCGACACCGCAGGCGCCGGCGTCGCTCCGCCAGAGCGACCAAGTGGCCCGCCCATGGGCCTGCCACGCGGCCAATGTGTTGGGCGAGGGGGGGCTGGCTTGTCGGTCATGCATAAGCCTTGCTGTAGGACAGCGGCCCCGTGCCCGCGCGCGGCGCCAGGCCCCGGGGGCGGCCGGCGGAGGCGTCCTACGGTGCTTTCCGGGGGGCGTGCGCGACCCCGCAGCCTGCTCGGCCTTATCGTTGTGCGTGGACGTGGCTCGAGGACGAACAGCAAGGATGACCGTGGTCAGACGACACAAGAAGGCGCTGGCCGAGATCCTGGCGCAGGAGCCGGCGATCCGCCTGTACGGCGCCGTGGACGACGCATTCCTCGGACGCTTTCTCGAGCAACTCAAGCCGCTGCGCGGCCGCACCGAACCCCTGGTCTTCGAGCTGTCCACCAGCGGCGGCGACGCCGATGTGGCGCGGCGCATCGGCGAGGAAATCCGCCTGTGCCGCGAGGTCGGCGGCATGGACCTGTACTTCATGGGCAAGGCCATGGTGTATTCGGCCGGCGTGATGATCATGGCGGCCTTTCCGGTGGCGCGCCGCTACCTCAGCCGCGATGCGGTGCTGCTGATCCACGAATGGCAGATTGAAAAGGAGATCCGCTTTTCCGGTCCGCTGCGCGTGTGCGCGGCCACCGCGCACGACTTCCTGGCCGAGCTGGAAGTCGCGCACAAGCTCGAGCGCCAGGCCTTCCATGAACTGGTGCAAGGCACGCGCCTGAGCTATGAGCAGCTGAGCGCGCAGGTGGTCAAGGCCGACTGGTACCTGCTGGCGCCCGAGGCGGCCGAGCTGGAACTGGTGGCGGGCCTGGTGTAGGCCCCGCCCGGCTGCGTGGGCCGCCGGCTGCGCTGCGCCTTCAGCCGGGGGCGAACTCGCGCAGCAGCGCCGGCACCTCGGCCGACAACTCCCGCGCCAGCACGCCCACCGGGCCCAGGCGCTCGGCCAGGCGCTGGGCCGCCTGCGCATGCAGCACCACCGCCCAGCAGGCCGCCTGCGGCAGGCTGGCGCCCCGCGCCAGGAGCCCCGCCATCAGCCCGGCCAGCACATCGCCCGAACCCGATGCGGCCAGCGCCGCGTTGCCCCCCGCATGGCGCCAGCTGCCGCCGCCGGGCGAGACCACGTGCGTGGTCGGGCCCTTGAGCACCACCGTGATCTGCCAGTGCCGGGCCAGGTCCTGGGCCGCCTGCAGCGGCTCGGCCTGCACTTCGCCCTTGCTGCGCGGGGTCAGGTGCGCCATCTCGCCGGCGTGAGGTGTGATCATGAGCGGCTGGCTCAGTGGACGCGGCAGCGCCTCGTGCGCTGCGCGCGGCAGCAGCACGTCCATGGCCAGCGCGTCCAGCAGCACGGGCTTGTCGCGCAGCAGCGGCAGCAGGGCCCGCACCAGGGCGCAACTGGCCCGGTCGGCCAGGCCCGGCCCCAGGAGCGCCGCATGGGTCTGCTCGCACAGCGGCCGCAGGGCGGAAAGGCCAGATGCGTGCAGGCCGCCGCCGTCGGTCTCGGGCAGTGCCAGCACCCGCGCTTCGGGCAGCGCCAGCGCCAGGCCAGGGGCCACGCTGGCGGCCGTGGCCAGCGTGAGCTTGCCGCAGCCGGCGCGCAGCGCGGCTTCGGCGGCCAAGAGCGCGGCGCCTGCCAATTCCCGGCTGCCGGCCAGCAGCAGCACGCGGCCGCGCTGCTCTTTGTCGCCCTGCGGGTCGGGCTCGGGCAGCGGCCAGCGCCGCAGCAGCGCCGGGTTCAGGCTGTGCAGCTCGTTCATGGGCCGGGTGCGGCGGGCTCGTCGGGCGCACGGGTGACGGGGGTGCCTTCGCGGCTGAGTGGCGCCACGAAGTTCTCCAGCACCAAGCGCAGCGATTCGCGCGCGCTGTCCTGCGCGTGCCGCTCGTAGGCCGTGATGCCGCAGTTGGGCACATCGGCCCTGCGGTCGATCGCCAGGATGCGTGCCTCGTCCAGGTCTTCGAGCAGGTAGCGCATGCAGTTGACGATCACCTGGTGCGCCACCACCAGCACGCGGCAGCCTGCGTATTCACGCTCCACGTGTTCCCACACGCTGCGCAGCCGCAGGATCACATCGCACCAGCTTTCGCCGCCGGGCGGGCGGAAGTAGAACTTGCCCACATGGCTGCGCTGCGCATGCAGGTCCGGAAAGCGCGACGCGATGCCCGCGTGCGTGAGCTGGTCGAACAGGCCGAATTCCTTTTCGCGCAGCCGCTCGTCCAGGCACAGCCGCGGCGCCAGGCCGCTGCTTTGCATCAACAGTTCCGCTGTCTGCCGCGCCCGCACATACGGCGAGCACAGCAGCACCTCGGGCTGGGCATGTGCGGGAAGCTGCGCAAACCAGTGGCCCACGCTCCAGGCCTGGTGGCGGCCCAGTTCGGACAGCGGCGTGTCGATGTCGCGCGTGGCGATGGCCAGTGTGTGCAGGCCGCGCGCCTCGGCTTCCTCGCGGGCCACATTGCCCGCGCTCTGGCCGTGGCGCATCACCCACAGGGTTTCGGGACAGCCGACGCCATGCATGGCGCGACTCTAGGCGGGGTGCGCGCCCGCTCCTGTCAGACGGCCCGCCTGGCCGTGTCGGACCGCGGCCGCAATGCGGCCTCAGAGCGCGAGCTCGTACCCCACCGTGATGGGCGCATGGTCCGAGAAGCGTTCGGCCTTGTAGATGTGTTCGGTGCGCGCCAGGGCCCCGAGGGTGGGCGTGGCCAGGTGGTAGTCCAGGCGCCAGCCCACGTTCTTGGCCCAGGCCTGGCCGCGGTTGCTCCACCAGGTGTAGCAGTCGTCGGTGGCCTCGGGCTGGAGGCGCCGGTACACATCGACCAGGCCGCCGCCCAGGGTGGTGCCGGGCTCGCTGGCGCCCACGTTGAGTTCGCGCGCGGCTTCGTTGGCCACGTCCACGTCGTGGCGCAGCAGCGCGCTCATCCAGGCGCGTTCCTCGGGCAGGAAGCCGGAGTTCTTCTTGTTGCCCTTCCAGTTCTTGAGGTCGATCTCCTGGTGCGCGATGTTGATGTCGCCGCAGAGGATGAATTCGCGCTGGTTCTTCAGGCTCAGGAGGTAGGGATAGAACTCCGCCAGGAAGCGGAACTTCGCCTCCTGCCGCTCCTCGCCCGATGACCCGCTGGGAAAGTAGCAGCTGATGATGGACAGGCGCGGCGCATGCTTGCGCTGGGGGGAGTCAAAGCGCAGTTCCACGTAGCGGCCCTCGGCGTCGAACTCGTGCGAGCCAAAGCCGGTGATCACCTCCGTGGGTTCCTGGCGCGCGTAGATGCCCACGCCCGAGTAGCCTTTCTTTTCGGCAAAGTGGAAGTGGCCCTTCAGGCCCGCTAGCACCTCGAACTTGCCCGCCACGTCGGCGGCCTGGGCCTTGACCTCCTGCACGCACATACAATCCGGGCGCGTTTTTTCCAGCCAGGCTTCAAGCCCCTTGCTGGTGGCCGAGCGGATGCCATTGAGGTTGAGGCTGGTGAGTTGGAACAAGGAATTTCCCATGACGACCGTTGCAAATGCGCGTGACGCGCTGGCTCAAGAATTTGTGCAATTCTCGCTGGATTGCGGGGTGCTCAAGTTCGGCGAGTTCAAGACCAAGGCCGGTCGCATGAGCCC
>CAYVGD010000146.1:0-7019 GCA_964450095.1 uncultured Polaromonas sp. | reverse complement strand
CTGGTGCAGCAGCGAGGCCGGCGGCTGGGTCTGGGAGCGCTCGCGGATGCGCGTCCAGGTCTTGCGCAGGTAGGCGATGTCTTCGGCCAGTTCCTCGTCGCTGGCGTCCTCGGCATTGGTGCGCAGGATGAAACCACCCGCGTCACCCGCGAGGGCCTGCAGGCGCTGGCGCAGGTCTTCGCGCTGGCGCAGCGGGATTTTTTGCGACACGCCAATGTGCTTGTCCTGCGGCAGGAACACCAGCAGCCGCCCGGCAATGCTGACCTGCGCCGTCAGGCGCGCGCCCTTGGTGCCGATCGGGTCCTTGAGCACCTGCACCAGCAGGGACTGGCCTTCGAACACCTGTTTTTCAATGGGCAGGGCCGCAGCCTCCTGCTTGGCAGCATCGCCCTCGGCATGGCGGCCAGCGATGCTGCTGAGCAGGTCGGCCACGTGCAGAAAGCCGGCACGCTCCAGGCCGATGTCGATGAAGGCCGACTGCATGCCCGGCAGCACGCGCGCCACCTTGCCCAGGTAGATGTTGCCCACCAGGCCGCGCTCGAGCGCACGCTCGACGTGCAACTCCTGCACCGCGCCCTGCTCGACCACGGCCACACGGGTTTCCTGCGGCGACCAATTGATGAGGATGTCCTGCGGCATGCGTCAAGCTCCCGGCCGGAGACCGGCCTGCGCCAGCAGCAGCGCGGTCTCGCGAAGCGGCAGGCCCATGATGCCGGAGTAGCTGCCGCTGATGTGCGAAATGTACATGGCCGCCCGGCCCTGCACGGCGTAAGCACCGGCCTTGCCCATGGGCTCGCCGGTGGCCACGTAGTTGCGGATCTGCGCCGCGCTCATGGATGCAAAGCGCACGCTGGAGATGCTCAAAGCCTCCCAGCGCCGCGCGCCGCGCTGCACGGCCACGGCGGTCAGCACGCGGTGCGTGGCCCCCGCAAGCTGCTGCAGCATCTGCCTCGCATGGGCGGGGTGGTCCGGCTTGCCCAGGATCTGGCGACCCAGCGCCACGGTGGTGTCCGAGCACAGGATGGGCGCGGGTGCCAGGCCCAGGCGCTCCAGACGCGCCTGCGCGGCCTCGAGCTTGAGCCGGGTGACCCGCCGCACGTAGGCCGCGGGCGCCTCGGCGCCGCGCACGGCCTCCAGCGCCTCGGTGTCCTCGCCGGGGTCGGGCAAGAGCTTTTCAAAGCGCACGCCCAGTTGCTCCAGCAGCTGGGCACGCCGGGGGCTTTGCGAGGCCAGGTAGATGAACTGGGGCTTCATTCGCGGTGGTAGGGGTGGTTGACCGTGACGCTCCAGGCCCGGTAGAGCTGCTCGATGAGCAGCACCCGCACCATGGCGTGCGGCAGCGTGAGGTCTGACAGGCGCAGCCGTTCGTGGGCGCCCCGCTTGAAGTCAGGGTCCAGCCCGTCGGGCCCACCGATCACGATGGCCACGTCCTGAGCCTCGAGCTGCCAGGCCTGCAGCTTGCTTGCCAGGGCCACGGTGGTGAGCGCCGTGCCACGCTCGTCCAGCGCCACGGTGCGGCTGCCCCGGGGAATGGCGGCTTCGATGCGCAGGCGTTCCGCCGCCAGCAAAGTCTCCAGCGTCTTGGAGCCTCGGGCCTCGGTCTTGACGGTCTTGAGCTCAACCCGCAGCTCGGGCGGGAAACGCTTGGCGTAGTCGTCGTAGGCCGTCTGTGCCCAGTCGGGCACCTTCTGGCCCACGGCCACGATCAACAGCTTCATGCGCTGCGTCGTGTCTTGGCGGGCGCCTTCTTGGCAGGGGTGGTTTTGGCAGGAGCGGTCTTGGCGGAGGTCCTCGACGAGGTCTTGACCGGGGCCTTGGCCGGAACCTGGGGCGCCGCCTTCTGGGCCGTCGCCTTCTTCACAGGCGGCTTCTGCAGGGACGACTTGCTGGCCGAAGGCGCTTTCTTGGAATGCGCCGGGGCGGCGGCGCCTGCGCTGCGGGCTGGGGCCTTGGGGGCGGGCGACTTGCCAGCTGCGGCCGATTTGGCCGGCGCCTTCTTGGCCGCTGCCTTCTTGCCCGTGCCGTCGGTGGCGGCCGCTTTCTTGGCGGGAGCCTTCGCGCCGGCCTTCTTGGCCGCCGGCTTCTTGGGCGCAGGGGCTGGCGCGGGTTGGGCGTGCAGCGACTTCACGGCCTTGGGCGCGGTGGCTGGCTTGAGTTGCACCGGCTTTTCGCCCCAGAGCTCCTCCAGGTGGTAGTACTGCCGGATGGAGGGCTGCATGATGTGGGCCACGGCGGCGCCGCAGTCCACGATGATCCATTCGCCGTTATCCTCGCCCTCGATGCGGGGCTTGGGAAAGCCCGCCTCGCGCACCGCGTCGCGCACCGATGCGGCCAGGGCCTTGGTCTGCCGGTTGGACGTGCCCGATGCCACGATGACCCGCTCAAAGAGGGACGTGATGTGCTCGGTGTCGAACACCTGGATGTCCTGGGCCTTCACGTCCTCCAGGCCATCGACGATGGCGCGCTGGAGCTTGAGGACGGTCTTCTTGGCGGCGGAGGCTTCTTTGTCAGTCATGCATTCGGGGCCGGGGGGCCTGGGGGTGGGTGGCCGTAGAGGCCGTGGGCTGAAATATAACGCGCCACCGCGGCGGGCAGCGCCTGCGCTGCCTCGGCCGTCCGGCCCGAGGCCAGGGCCTGGCGGATGGCAGTGGCACTGAAACCCGAAGGCGGCAGCGCCAGACGCAGCGGCTCACGCAGGCCGGGCCGCTCGGGCGCCAGTGGCGCGCCGGGCCGGGCCAGCACGCACAGCCGGGCCTGTGCGGCGATGTCGGGCCAGCGGTGCCAGGTGTCGAAGGCGGCCCATTGGTCACCGCCCATGAGCAGGAAAAACTGGGCCCCCGGCTGCTCGGCTGAGAGAGCCTGGAGCGTCTCGAGGGTGTAACTGGGGCCCGCACGCAGGGTCTCGCGCTCGTCCACCACGGCCGCGGGCACCCCGGCGAAAGCCAGCCGGGCCATGGCCACGCGGTGCGTTGCATCGCTCAGGGTCCGGGCCTTGTGCCAGGCCTGGCCCGTGGGCAGGATGCGCAGCTCATCGAGCTGCAACTGCGCCACCGCTGCGCGCGCCAGGGCCACGTGCGCCAGGTGCGGCGGATCGAACGCGCCGCCGAAAAGGCCCACCCGGCGCGGGCGCGGCGGCTGGCTCAAACCCAGTCCTTGGACACAAGGAAATCGCGCAGCAGGCGCCCTTCGGGCGAATCGGGCGCATCTTCGCGGCGGTAGGACCAACTGCAGTTCAGCGGCATCGACAGCAAAATGGACTCGGTGCGCCCGCCCGACTGCAGGCCAAAGTGCGTGCCCCGGTCCCACACGAGGTTGAACTCGACGTAGCGGCCGCGCCGGTAGAGCTGGAACTCCCGCTCGCGCTCGCCGTAGGGCGTGTCTTTCCTGCGCAGCACGATGGGCTCGTAGGCGGGCAGGAAATGGTTGGCCACCGACTGCAGCATCTCGAAGCTGCGCGCCATGCCGAGTTCATTGAAGTCGTCGAAAAACACGCCACCGATGCCGCGCGGCTCCGCCCGGTGCTTGAGGAAAAAATACTCGTCGCACCACTTCTTGAAGCGCGGGTATTTGTCGTCCCCGAAGGGCGCGAGCGCCTGTTGGCACTGGGCGTGGAAATGGACCGCGTCCTCCTCGAAACCGTAGACGGGCGTGAGGTCCATGCCCCCGCCGAACCAGGCCACGGCCTCGCCGGCTTCAGGCTTGGCCACGATCATGCGAACGTTCATGTGCACCGTCGGCGCGTAGGGGTTGCGCGGGTGGAACACCAGCGACACGCCCATGGCCTCGAAGGGCGCGCCCGACAGCTCGGGCCGGTGCTGCGTGGCCGACGGCGGCAGCTTCGGACCGCGAACATGCGAAAAACCACAGCCGGCGCGCTCGAACACCTCACCGTCTTCCAGGATCATCGTGAGGCCCTCGCCCTGCAGCATCTCGCCGGGCGGCTTGGTCCAGGCATCGCTTGCCGGCGGCTTGCCGTCGATGCGCTGCACGGCGGCCATGATGCGCTGCTGCAGGTCCAGTAGGAAGGCTCGGCCGGTGGCCACGTCCAGCATGCTCATGGTTTCTCCTTGTTGTTCTCCAGGCGGATGGGCGCTGCCAGCGCGGCGCGCATGCCCGCGCTGCCCTCGAACGCGAGGGCAATGCGCCCCATGTCCGCCTCCACGTCGCCGCTGAGGGTGACGAAGTCGGTGATCCGGATCCGCTTGCGGCCAAAGTCCAGCACCGCCAGGCCCACGGGCACCTGCGCCGCCAGCGCGAGGCGATAAAACCCGCTGCGCCAGGCCGGCCGCCAGCTGCGTGTGCCCTCGGGCGTGACGACCAGCCAGAAATACTCGCCTTGCTGCCGGCACGCACGCATGCGCTGCGCGGTCTGCTCCACCACCCCGCCGGCATCGGCGCGGTTGATCGGCACGCCGCCCAGCCAGCGCAGCCAGGCACCGAAAAGCGGCACCTGAAAGAGCGTGTGCTTGGCCCAGAAGCGCGCCTGAAGACCGAAGGCCCACTTGGCCAGCAGCCCGACCGGGAAATCCCAATTGGAGGTGTGCGGATACACCACCAGCACCCCCTGGGCGGCAGGCAGCCCCCGGAATTCGAGTTCCCAGCCCAGCCAGCCGAGCACGCGGCGCGCCACGGCGCTGCCGCGGAACTGCACCGAATGCGGTGGCAGGCCGACGATCATCCGCTCAAGCCACCTTGATGGCGCGGTGGCCGATGTCGCGGCGCATCTGCGCACCGTCAAAGGCAATGCGGTCGGCCACGGCATAGGCGCGCTGCTGCGCCTCGCGCACGCTCTCGCCCAGGGCGGTGACGCACAGCACGCGGCCACCCGCGCTGAGGACAGCGCCCTCTTGCTGGACGGTGCCTGCATGGAACACCACGCAGTCGCCTCCGGCATTCGCCGGCGGCAGGCCCGTGATCGCATCGCCCTTGCGCGGCTGCAGGGGGTAGCCGTGCGCCGCCATCACCACGCCCAGCGCGGGGCGGCGGTCCCACTCCAGTTCCACCTGGCCGAGGCCGCCGGAGGTGGCTGCCACCATCACGTCGACCAAGTCGGACTTGAGCCGCATCATGATGGGCTGGGTCTCGGGGTCGCCCATGCGGCAGTTGAATTCCAGGGTCTTGGGCCGGCCCTGGGCATCGATCATCAGGCCGGCATACAGAAAGCCCGTGAACACGATGCCATCGGCCTCCATGCCGCGGATGGTGGGCAGGATGATCTCGCGCATGGCACGTGCGTGCACGTCGGGCGTGACCACGGGTGCGGGCGAATACGCGCCCATGCCACCGGTGTTGGGGCCCTGGTCGGCGTCCAGCAGGCGCTTGTGGTCCTGGCTGGTGGCCATGGCCACCACGTTCTTGCCGTCACACATGACGATGAAACTGGCTTCCTCGCCCTGCAGGAACTCCTCGATCACCACGCGCGCGCCGCCTTCGTTGTGCGCCACCCCCAGGGTGTTGTCCACCAGCATGAAGTCGATGGCTTCGTGCGCCTCGGCGGCGGTCAGGGCCACGACCACCCCCTTGCCCGCGGCCAGGCCGTCGGCCTTGACCACGATGGGCGCGCCCATGCGGTCCACGTAGGCATGGGCTGCGGCCGGGTCGGAAAAGGTGTCGTAGGCGGCCGTGGGAATGCCGTGGCGCTTCATGAAGGCCTTGGAAAAGGCCTTGGAGCTTTCGAGCTGGGCCGCGGCGCGGGTCGGACCGAAGACGCGCAGGCCGTGCGCGCGGAAATCGTCCACGATGCCGGCAGCCAGGGGCTGCTCGGGGCCGACCACGGTCAGGCCGATCTTCTCGGCCAGTGCCCACTGGCGCAAGGCCACGATGTCGGTGATCGGCAAGTTGTGCAGCCGCCCATCCAGGGCCGTCCCGCCGTTGCCCGGCGCCACGTAGACCGCCTGCGCCTTGGGCGACTGCGCCAGTTTCCAGGCCAGGGCGTGTTCACGCCCGCCGCCGCCCACTACCAATACTTTCATTCGCTTCCTTGTTGTCGATGTCGGGGCCGGCGCCGGGCAGGCTCAGAGCGAGAGCTCGGCGTTGTGGTAGACCTCTTGCGTGTCGTCCAGGTCCTCCAGGACGTCCAGCAGCTTTTGCATCTTCTGCGCGCTCTCGCCCGACAGCTCAATGGTGTTGTCGGCCCGCATGGTGGCCTCAGCCACCTCGGGCAGGAGGCCGGCGGCTTCCAGCGCCTTGCGCACGGCCTCGAAGTCGGCAAAGGCGCTGAGCACCTCGATGCTGCCGTCCTCGTGGGCGATCACGTCCTCGGCACCCGCCTCGAGCGCCACTTCCATGACCCGGTCCTCGCTCACGCCCGGAGCGAAGACGAACTGGCCCACGTGCTTGAACTGGAAGGCCACCGAGCCCTCGGTGCCCATGTTGCCGCCGTACTTGGAAAAAGCGTGCCGCACTTCGGCCACGGTGCGGACCCGGTTGTCGGTCATGCAGTCCACGATGATGGCCGCCCCGCCGATGCCATAGCCTTCGTAGCGGATTTCCTCGTAGTTCACGCCCTCGAGGTTGCCGGTGGCCTTGTCGACGTTGCGCTTGATGTTGTCGGCCGGCATGTTGGCGGCCTTGGCCTTGTCAATGGCCAGGCGCAGGCGCGGGTTCATGTTGATGTCGCCGCCGCCGGCGCGCGCGGCCACGATGATCTCGCGGGTCAGACGCGTCCAGATCTTGCCGCGCTTCTCGTCCTGGCGGCCCTTGCGGTGCTGAATGTTCGCCCATTTGCTGTGTCCGGCCACGAAAGAGTCCTCTGCTTGCCTGTGTTTTTCAATTAACCTTGGTGCGGCATTTTACGTTTGCCCCCACCGCCCCCTTCACGGAGAAGCCATGGCCGAGCCGCTGCCGATCGCCAAGAACGCCCAGACCACCTGCGAACTGCTGCCCGCGCTGGCCAACCGGCACGGGCTGATCACCGGCGCCACCGGCACCGGCAAGACCGTGACCTTGCAGTCGCTGGCCGAGCAGTTCTCGCGCATCGGCGTGCCGGTGTTCATGGCCGACGTCAAGGGCGACCTCAC
>CAYVGD010000145.1:0-7058 GCA_964450095.1 uncultured Polaromonas sp. | reverse complement strand
GTAGTAAAAGCCTGCGAACATGGCAAAGAGTGAACTTGCCACCAGCACATAGTGGAAGTGGGCCACCACGTAGTAGCCGTCCTGCAGCTGGATGTCGATGGGGGCCACCGACAGGATCAGGCCGGTGAAGCCGCCCATGGTGAACACGAACAGGAAGCCCACGGAGAACAGCATGGGCGTCTCGAAGGTCATCGAGCCCTTCCACATGGTCGCGATCCAGTTGAAGACCTTCACGCCCGTGGGAATGGAGATCAGCATGGTCGAGTACATGAAGAACAGCTGGCCGGTCACCGGCATGCCGGTGGTGAACATGTGGTGTGCCCACACGACGAAGCTCAGGATGGCGATCGAGCCGGTGGCATACACCATGGAGGCGTAGCCGAACAGGCGCTTGCGCGAGAAGGCCGGGATGATCTGGCTGATGATGCCGAAGGCCGGCAGGATCATGATGTAGACCTCGGGGTGGCCGAAGAACCAGAAGATGTGCTGGTACATCACCGGGTCACCGCCGCCGGCGGGGTTGAAGAAGCTCGTGCCGAAGTGGCGGTCGGTCAGCGTCATGGTGATGGCACCGGCCAGCACGGGCATCACGGCGATCAGCAGGTAGGCGGTGATCAGCCAGGTCCAGACGAACATGGGCATCTTCATCAGCGTCATGCCGGGCGCGCGCATATTCAGGATGGTCACGATGATGTTGATCGAGCCCATGATGGACGAGGCACCCAGGATGTGCATCGCGAAGATGCCGGCATCCATGGACGGGCCCATCTGCAGCGTCAGCGGTGCATACAGCGTCCAGCCAGCGGCGGGTGCGCCGCCGGGCATGAAGAACGAGCCCGCCAGGATGAGGCCCGCGGGGATCATCAGCCAGAAGCTGAAGTTGTTCATGCGGGCGAAAGCCATGTCGGACGCGCCGATCTGCAGCGGGATCATCCAGTTCGCAAAGCCCACGAAGGCCGGCATGATGGCGCCGAACACCATGATCAGGCCGTGCATGGTGGTGAGCTGGTTGAACAGCTCAGGATTGACCACCTGCAGGCCAGGCTGGAACAGTTCGGCGCGGATGCCCAGGGCGAGCACGCCGCCGAACATCAGCATGGCAAAGCTGAACAGCAGGTAGAGCGTGCCGATGTCCTTGTGGTTGGTGGCAAACACCCAGCGGCGCCAGCCCGTGGGGGCGTGGTGCTCATGGTCATGCGCATGATCGTGGTGATCGAGTACTGCACTCATCTGGCTTACCTTTTACTGATTTGCGTTGGACTCTGATTGGATTATTTGCGTGCCGCCACGATCTCGGCCGGCTGGATGATCTGGCCCGTCTTGTTGGACCAGCTGTTCTTGGCGTAGGAGGTGACGGCTGCGATGTCGGTGTCGCTCAGCTGCTTCCAGGCGGGCATGGAGCCACCGCCGGCGCCGTTGAGCAGGATGGAGATCAGCTTGCTGTTGTCCGAAGCCAGCACGATCGCCGAGCCGTCCAGGGCTTTGATCGGGCCTGCGCCCTTGCCGTTGGCCTGGTGGCAGGCGGCGCAGTTGGCGGCGTAGATCTTTTCGCCGCGGGCCACCAATTCAGCCTGCTGCCAGACCTTGGACGGATCGTCGGCCTTGGCGGCGGCTTCCTTGAGCTTGGCCTTGGTCCACTCGGTGTACTGCTCGGCTGTCACCACCTTCACGTGGATGGGCATGTAGGCGTGCTCCTTGCCGCACAGCTCCTGGCACTGGCCGTAGAAGTCGCCGGTCTTCTCGGCGCGGAACCAGGTGTCGCGCACGAAGCCGGGAATGGCGTCCTGCTTGATGCCGAACTGCGGCACCGCAAAGGCGTGGATCACGTCGTTGGCGGTCGTGATGATGCGCACCTTCTGGTTGACGGGCACCACCAGGGGCTCGTCCACCTTCAGCAGGTAGTCGGCCACCAGCTCGCCCTTCTTGGGGCCGCCGGCGTTCGACAGGGCACGGTGGCTCGAATCCAGGGTGGAGACGAAAGCAATGCCTTCGCCTTCGCCCTTGATGTACTCGTAGCCCCACTTCCACTGGATGCCGGTCGCCTTGATGGTGAGGTCGGCGTTCGACGTGTCTTTCTGGGCCACCAGCAGTTTGGTGGCCATCAGGGCCATGACGATCACGATGAGGAAAGGCACCACCGTCCAGGCGATTTCAACCGCGGTCGATTCATGGAAGTTCGCCGGCTTGTGGCCCACCGACTTGCGGTGCTTCCAGATGGAATAGAACATCACACCGAAGACGCCGATGAAGATCACCAGGCAGATGATCATCATGGCCCAGTGCAGCCAGTTTTGCTCGGCAGCAATGCGGGTGGCCGGCTCCGGCAGGTTCAGCTGATTGACCTGCGGCCCGCCGGGCAGCTTGAGGTCGGCGGCGGCAGCGGCCGTGGAAACGGATGCGCCGACGACAGCGAGCCAGGCGTAAGCCTTGGAAGACAGTGCCAGCGCGCAGTCCTGCGCTGACTTCGACAGCGCTTGCGCGCATTTCAAGCCCTGGGCCATGTGGTTGCTCACGTTCATCGTCTTTGCTTTTGAGAAATATCAAGAACCGGTCAAACCTGCTGATTATAGGGAGTTGCCCTGAGCCGACCAATGCCGCCGAGCAAGGCTGGCGTCAGTCGAGAGGGCTTTTCAGCGAGTCAGGAACCTTGGGGCAGCTTCAGCATCCGCGCAGCGCAAAACGGATCTCACGCGCCAGTGCCGGTCGGAGTTCAGGACGCAGGTGCCGCCCCACCACCACACGCCGCCCCTGGCCGGACACCTCGATCAGCGAGCCATCGCCGCTGCGGGGCTCCACGCGGACCCACTCCCGGGCAAATTCCGCGCGCTCGGTGCGGCCGCCATTTTCAAGTTCCACCACCAGGCGTGGGCCATGCAGCGTGATCTTTTCGCCGTCGCGCGCATGCCGCGCGTAGACGATGAAGGCCGCGCCGACAGCGATGAGCTCGAGCCAGGCAAACGGCATGATCATGCGGGCGCCCTGCATCCAGAAAAAGCTGGCGATACCGAGCGAGACCACGCACAGGGAAATGTAGAGCCGCACCAGTTGTGCGGGCGTGACGGAGCAGTTGCGCTTGAGCAGCCACTGCACGGCCTGGGACTGGCCGTCGCCCAGGGGGCAGAAGGTGGCGAAGCGGAAAGAAAAAGCAGTCGACACGGCTGGGCCTCGGAGACTGGCGCCGAGCGGGCTCGGCCGGGGCGCCGGGTCACCCCCGGACCATACCCAAGGCAACCGACGCCGAGTTTAAGGTCGGACCCCCCGCAACACCTAGCGGGCCGGGCCGATTCCCACAAGGTTTTCTGCCGTTTACGCGGGCACGGCAACGAGCCGGCTGGCTTTCAGGTGCCGCCGCCAGCCCCGCCCCGCTGGAGCATGCGCCGCATGTCGTCCATGGAAACGCTGCTGACCGCCTCAAGCTTCAGGCGCGGTGCGGGCTTGATCGCATGGCCGTAGATGAGCTCGAAGCTCAGCGACAGCCGGCCGTCGGGCTGGCGCGGCAGGCGCTCGTCCATGAGCGACAGCAGGCGCTGCCGCCAGCGGCGGCCGCGCAGTCCGGGCTGCCGGTGGGGGTGGAAGTTGCGGCCCAGTCCGGCCAGTTCGGCCAGCAGGCGCTCGGGCGTCTCGAAGGTCAGGGTCAGCCGCTCCATGTCCATCACCGGCTCGGCAAAGCCGGCATGCACCAGCATGTCGCCCCAGTCGTGCATGTCGGTGAGCTCGTGGCCGGCGGGTGGCCAGCCCAGTTCGCTGTAGAGCTGGCGCATCTCGCGGGCGGTGTCCGGCCCGAGGCAGGAGAACATGAGGAACCCGTCGGTGGCGAGCAGGCGGTGCCAGTGCGCCACCAGCGCCTGCGGGTCGGCCTCCAGGTGCAGGCTCATGTTGGCCCAGAGCATGTCCTGGCTGCCTGCCTCGGGTTCGTCGAAGCGCAGGCCCGCCCCCGTCCAGCGACCGGGCTGCCACCAGGCCGGCTGCCAGCGCTGACGCGCTGCGTCCAGTCGACTCGGCTCGCGCTCGACCACGCTGCACTGGGGGCCGCAGTCGCGCAGCAGCGCCTCGTGCACCTGCATGCCGCCGCGCACCGGCTCCCAGTGCGTCCAGCGGCGCGGCCTGAGCTTGATCCACTGCAGGCGCTCATGCATGCGGCGCGCCACCTCCTCGTGCAGCCAGGGCGACTGTGGCGGCGCAACGCGCTGCCAGCGCGCGATCGCCACGGGGTCCAGGGTGGGGGGTGCCGAGTCGGCCACGGATGAAACGAAAAGCAAGGAAGACGCTGAAGGGCCGCCAGTATATTGAGCGCATGCCCCGCCTTCCCGGTGACCGCCTGCTGACCGCCGCACGCCGCTGGCTCGACCGCCAGGCAAACAGCCTGCCCAGCCAATGCGCGGTGTGCCGCAGTTGGCCCTGCGAGGCGGTCTGCAGCGCCTGCCTGGCCCGTTTTGCCCACCCGGTAAGCCGCTGCCCGGGCTGCGCCCAGGCCTGGGCGTTTCCCGCTGAACCTGGGGCGCGAGCCGCCCCGGCGCGCTGCCCCGACTGCCTGCGCGAGCCCCTTCCCTTGGATGGGTGCCTGGCCGCGCTGGACTATGCCTACCCCTGGAGCCGACTGATGCAGGCCTTCAAGTTCGAGGCGCAGACCGGCTGGGCAGGCTTTTTCGCAGAACGCCTGCGGGCCGAGCCCGGCGTCGATGCGCTGTTGCGGAGCCTGGAACCGCAGGACTGGGTGCTGCCCCTGCCGCTTTCGGCAGAGCGCCTGGCCGAGCGCGGCTACAACCAGGCCTGGGAACTGGCGCAGGCGCTGCACCGCCAATGCCAGTGCAGCGCGGGCCTGGACGCGGGGCTGCTGCTTCGGCTTGAGCACACGGCGCCGCAAAGCGCGCTGGACCGCGCACAGCGCCTGTCCAACGTGCGCGGCGCCTTTGCCGCCGACCCGCTGCGCCGCCAGGGCCTGGCCGGGCGGCAGGTCGTGCTGGTGGACGACGTGATGACCAGCGGTGCCAGCCTGGCGGCTGCCGCGCAGGCGCTGCGCTCAGCAGGTGCCCACAGCGTCTTCGCCGTGGTGGTGGCCCGCACGCCGGCCTGAGCAAGGCGAACGCGGCTGCATTGCGTCTGCGCTGTCTCTGTGCTGCCTCTGCGGGCTGCTCCTGCGCTGCAAGTGTGCCGCCGCTGTGCTGTCTCTGTGCCGTGTCTGGGTTGTCTGTGCGCGGCACTGGACGCAACCCGGGGTTCGTGAAGCTGGCGGGCAAGTTGATCGCCAGGACATCAGGGACGGCACCCGGATAATCGCGCGCCATGTTCCACATCGTGCTCGTCCACCCGGAAATCCCACCCAACACCGGCAACGTGATCCGGCTGGCTGCCAACACCGGCTGCCAGTTGCACCTGGTCGAGCCCCTGGGTTTCGAGATGGACGACAAGCACCTGCGCCGCGCAGGGCTGGATTACCACGAGTACGCGCCGGTGCGGCGCCACGCCAGCTGGGAGGCGCTGCTCTTGGCAGAACAGCCACCCCCCGATCGCATGTTCGCGCTGACCACGCGCGGCTCGCGCCCGGCGCACGAGGTCCGTTTTGCAGCGGGCGACTGGCTGGTGTTCGGCTGCGAGACGGCAGGCCTTCCCGCCGAACTGCGCGACCGATTCCCCATGACGCAGCGGCTGCGCCTGCCGATGCGGCCAGACCAGCGCAGCCTGAACCTCTCGAACGCGGTGGCAGTGACGGTGTTCGAGGCCTGGCGGCAGTGCGGCTTCGAGGGCGCACAACTGCAGCCCGGCGCGGGCCACACACCAGCCTGAACAAGCGCTGCAGAGGCTCCCCGGCGCCGGACCCGCCGCAAGGGCACAGGCCCGCCCCTGCTGAAGCCTGCTGAAGCCTGCTGGACCCTGCTGAACCCTGCTGAACCCTGCTGAACCCTGCTGAACCCTGCTGAAGCCTGCGCGGCCTGCGCTGAAGGCCACGCTGGAGCCCACAGCCCCAAGCCTGGCTTCAAGCCCCCGATCCAACCTCCGCCACGAACCGCACCGCTGCTTGCGCGAATGCTGGATGCACGAGCCGCTCAAGACCGGCGCATCCGTCACGCTCAGCCCTCGCACGCCCACACCTCACCCTCTTACACGTCCACATCGCCCTCGCAGAGCCCTCGCATCACCCAAAACGCGCCGACCACCCACAAGCCGCCCACAGTTCAACTGCACTTCCTGCGTGCATCTTTCACACATCGGCAGCCCGGACGGTGCGGGACCGACCCAAACTCAGCGCCGTGCCGCCACGCCCTGCACAGCTGACAGCACCACTGCGGCCGGCACCGGCCACACCACGGCATCGGCCGTGTTGCTCCGGCCTCCCGTTGATCGGAACCGCCACACAAGGTCTGGAGGGTTCACAACTGAATGCCGCGCAGGCCGTCCCACAGCATCTTGCTGCCCGTGAGGAACATGCCCGCGTAAAGCAGGCGGTAGAACATTTCGGGCCGGATGCGATGCGCCAGCCGCACCCCTGTCCACACACCCAGGGGCACGAAGGGCAGCAGGGCCAGGGAGGTGGCCATGTTGCGCCAGTCCAGCAGGCCCAGCATGCCGTAGGGCACCCACTTCGACAGGTTCACTGCAAAAAAGAAGAAGGCCATGGTGGCGGTGAAGGCCACCGGGCGCAGCCGCAGCGGAATCACGTAGGCGCTGATCGGCGGGCCGCCCGCGTGCGCCACGAAGCTGGTGAAACCCGCGGTGGCCGAAAGCAAGGCCCCCACCCAGCGCGGCGGCGGGCCGGCATCGGCGCGGGGCGGAAAGAGCAGCCGCTGGGCCAGGAAAAGCAGCGTGAAGCCGCCCACCAGGGCCTCGACCACATGCGCGTCCAGCCACCTGAAGAGCGCATAGCCAATCAGCGTGCCCACCAGGCCGCAGGGCACGAGAAAGCGCAGCAGGCGCGCGTCGAATTCGCGCCGGAAGGCGGCCAGCCCGAGCACGTCGATGAAGAACAGCACCGGCATGAGAATGGCCGCCGCCTGGGGCACGCTCACCGCCAGGGCCATGAGCGGCACCGCCAGCGATCCGAAGCCGGTGCCGAAACCGCT
>CAYVGD010000144.1:0-7065 GCA_964450095.1 uncultured Polaromonas sp. | reverse complement strand
CGGGCGGCGGCCTTGGCGCAACAGAAAAGCGTGCAGTTCCTGGACAGCGGCCTGCTGGGAGATTGAGGGGCTGGTCCGACCCGGCCCCGGGAGCGCTGACGAAGAGCTCACCCGCGAAAAGTGCACTCTCGAAAAGTGCACTCTCCAAAGGCGCACCTCCGACAAATGCACCTGCGAAGGGGTCCCTCGGAGAAGGACACCTGCGAAAGAGGCATCGACCCCAGGCGCGCTGGCCAGAGGAAAGGCCAAGCGCCAGAAGACCCGGGCCGACACGCCGCGGCGGGGCAAGCGCTGAAAAGTCTTGGGGGCTGCCCGGTCAGGGGGCTCCAGCCCGCAGCCGGAGGGGCAGGGACAGGCCCCGGCGGGGCCTCAGGCGTCGGCAGGGGCCGCCTGCAGCACCTCGGGCACCAGCGGGTTGTCGATCTGCAGCAGCGCCTCCAGCGGCATGGCCTTGGCGAACAGCCAGCCCTGGCCGCGCTTGCAGCCCATGCGCAGGAGCGTCTGGCGCTGCAGCTCGGTCTCCACCCCCTCTGCGGTGACCTGCAGGTCCAGCAGCTGGGCGAGGTTGACGATCAGCTCCACGATCTTGGTCTGCCGCCCGGTGCCCATGCTGGCGACGAAGGACGAGTCGATCTTCAGGCAATGGATGGGGAACTGCGCCAGCCGGGCCAGTGACGAATAGCCGGTGCCGAAATCATCGATCACCAGGCGCACGCCCAGGCCGTGGATCAGCTGCAGGTGGCGCAGCAGCTGGGCCTCGCCGCTGGCGATGTCGGTCTCGGTCAGCTCGATCTCCAGCAGGGACAGCAGCTGCGGCTCGCGCTCGGCCAGATCGGTGAGGAAATTCACCAGCTGGTTGCCGCGGAACACGCGCGGCGACGCGTTGAAAGCCAGCACCGCCTGCGGCAACTGCGCCTGGATGCGAGGCTGGTCGGCGAGGATGATCTGCAGCAGCTGCATGGTCAGGCGGTCTGAAAGCTGCGCCTCCTCGGCCACGGCGATGAATTCCGAGGGACGCACCTCGCCCAGCTCGGGGTCGGTCCAGCGCGCCAGGGCCTCCAGCCCCTTGAGCTCGCCGGTGCGAAGGTCCACCACGGGCTGGTAGTGCACGCGGATGGCCTGCTGCTCGATGGCATGCACCAGCCGCTGCTGCACCAGCCGGTGGCGCACCGCGCGCTGACCCAGGCGGCTGTCGTACCAGGCCACGCTGCCGCGCTGGACCTGCTTGGCCGCGTTCATGGCGACATCGGCGCAGACCTGAAGCTCCAGCCAGGTCTGCGCGTCCTGGGGAAAGCGCGCCACGCCGATGGTGGCGCTCACCGTCAGCTCGCCCGAGGGCAGTTGCACGGAAGTGCGGGTGAGTCGCTCGACCAGCGGCTGCCAGGAGGTGGCGTCGGCGCCGTCGCCCAGGTCGATGAGCGCGATGAATTCGTCGCCCGAGCGGCGGCACAGCAGGTGCCCGGACGGCAGCCCGCGCTGGAGGTGCTCGGCCATGCCGCAGATCATGCGGTCGCCGGCCTCGTGGTCGTAGCCGTCGTTGACCGCCTTGAGGTGGTCCAGGTCCACGAACAGGAGCGCGAACGGCGCCTGCGTGGTGGCCAGGCGCTGCTGCACCAGCTCGGCCATCATGCGGAAGTTGGGCAGGCCCGTGAGCGGGTCGCGGTAGGCCAGGTCGCGCAGCTTGTTCTCGGCTTCCTTGATGCGGCTGATGTCGGTGATCACGGCCACATGGCCCATGGAGCGGCCCTCGTCGTCGCGGATGCGCGAGACCGACACCGAAGACGGGATGCTGCGGCCGTCGCGGTGCACGAAGGTGGTCTCGCCGCTCCAGCGGCCCTGGCTCTTGAGCGCGTCGGTGATCTCCTGGGCTTGCGCGGTCAGGTCGCTTTCGCGGTAGAGCGTTCCGGCGAGCTGCCCGATGATTTCCTCGCGAGAAAAACCGGTCATGCGCAGCAGCGCCGGGTTGATGTCCACCACCTGGCCCTGGCGGTCGGTGACGATGATGCCCTCGGCCGCCGTGGAGAACACCAGCGAGGTGGTGCGCAGCTCGTCGGTGACCTGCCTTTGCTGCAGCAGCATGGCGCTGAGCGTCTCCACCACCTGCGTGATCTCGTCGCGCGGGCCCTGCAGCGCCGGCTGGCTGGGATTGGAGCCGGCCAGCACGCGCTGGCAGTAATGCACCAACTCGTCCAGCCGGCCCACGGTGCTGGCTGAAAAACTCTGCGCCCAGGCCACCACGCGCCGCAGCGTCAGGTCCCCCACCAGGAACACCGCCAGCACGATGAAAAACCCGCCGGCGATCCACTTGAAGACCGGATGTGCCAAAGAGATGTTCAGCGCAATGTTCAGGTCGCCCGGGCTCACCACGGTGCTCACCCGTTCGCGCATCAGCAGGCCCGTGGCGAGCGGCGGCAGCATCTGCGAATCGCCGATGCCGAAGGACACCAGCGCGTCCTCCAGGCCCAGCTCGCGGGTGAGCGCATTCGCGTCGAGCGTGCCGACGATGAAGCCCACGGGCGCAGGCGAGGCGGGCGACATGACCCGCTGCACCAGCACGAAGGTGGGCGCGCCCTCGGCCGACAGCACCATGCCATAGCCGTCGTCCCCGCGGCCCACGGCCTGGATGACGGAGGGGCTTGCGATCACGCTTTCGGCGCGCGGCAGGTCCGGCGCCAGAAACACCCGGCCGCGGTAGTCCAGGATCAGGAAGTGGCGCAGGTTCCCCCGGTTGAAACGCGACAGCAGCGGCGCCAGGTAGCTGTCGCGGCCGAAGCTGTCGGTCAGGCCCGTCCACACCAGGCTGGAGGTGGCCAGCGACTGCATCTCGTGGGCCACGTTGGCCAGTTCGGTGCTGATCTTGGTGGTGACCAGCTGCTGCTGGTGGGTCAGCTGGTTGAGCTTGAAGAAGTAGACGGTCAGCAGCGCCAGGAGCGCCAGCAATGCAGAGATGACCATCACGTAACCGCGGATCAGCCGGATCAGTTCCGTGCTGATCCGGTGCCGGAGCGACTGCCCGGGACCGGCGGGCGATGGCGTGGGCTGGGTCACCGGAGGGGAGCCAGGGCACCCGTGCGGTCGATGCGCACGAACAGCACCTGCGCGGGCGAGAGCGCATCGTGCCGCGTGGGGGTGAAGGCCGGGGCGTAGCGGCGCACCGCGCCGTCGAAGGCGGGCAGGTTTTCCAGTGCGTCGCGCACCGCATCACCCCGGGTGCTGCCGGCCTTGTTGACGGCCATGGCAATGAGGTGCGTCATGTCATAGGCGTGGGCCGAGCCCACGGGGCTGGGAATGTCCTCGAGCCGGTTGAAGCCGCCCTCCTTCATCAGCCAGCGCGCCAGGCGCTTGGCTGCGGGCCGCTCGTTGCCGATGAAGGTGAAGGTCTGGATCACCTGCAGGTCGATTTTCTCCAGGGCCGGTCCGGCCAGCTCGACGATGGCGCCACCGGTCAGGCCCCAGTGCGACACCACCGGCAAGCGGTCCGCGGGCGGCTGGTCGGCCATCTGCTTGAACAGCACCGAGGCCTCCTTCTCGTTGGCCACCAGGATGAGCGCCTGGGCACCGGCCGAGCGGCAGCCCTGCAGGATCTCCGTGAAGGTCTGCTCGCCCCAGTTGTACCAGCGGGTGGCCACCACGCGGGTCCCCACGGCCGAGGCCTTGGCGCTGAACACCGCATCGTTCGAGCGGCCCCAGGCGGTGTTAGGCAACACGGCGCACACCCGTTCGGCCTTGTGGCTGGTCTTGGCGCGCCTGAGCAGCGCTTCGGCGCCCCAGCTGTCCTTGAGTGACAGCCGGAAAGCGAAGGAGGGCTGGAAGCCGCCCTCGGTGATCGGGTCGGCCGAGCCCCAGACGCTGATGAGCGGCACCCGCAGGCGCTGGGCCTCGGGCAGTGTCTCGACCAGGAAAGGGCTGAACTTGCCACCCAGCACCGCCACCACATCGGCCTGCATGGCCATGTGCGCGTAGTTGTCCCGCGCCCGCGCGGCCACGCCCTGGTTGTCGGTGGTGATCAGCTTGAGCGGCCGTCCGCCAAGCACGCCGCCACGGGCGTTGATTTCCTCGATGGCGGCCAGCACCCCGCGCTCGATCGCCTTGGGCGCGGTGTTGGTGGGCTGGCTGTAGGCCTCGTCCAGGCCGATCATCACCGGCAGGCCGGCAGGCGGGTTGG
The DNA here is from genome assembly GCA_964450095.1 of uncultured Polaromonas sp. Lineage (GTDB taxonomy): Bacteria > Pseudomonadota > Gammaproteobacteria > Burkholderiales > Burkholderiaceae_C > Polaromonas. Next base: position 2,900 of record CAYVGD010000144.1, on the reverse strand, counting down.
CCAGCACCGCGGCAGGCAGGAGAAAGATGGTGAAAGCGCAGGCGATGCGGCCCAGGAGGGTTTTCATCATCAAGTTGGTGTTAAAGAAGAATGTTGTGAAGATTATTGCAAGTTGTATCTGACTAAGACTGACAAATACGCTGCACCCCGCCCCCGGGAAACCCGTCCCCGGACGCCGCCCAAGACAAAACCCCCGGGCCCTTTCGGGCTCCGGGGGTTGGAGCGTTCACGTGCGGGGCGGCGCGGCGGAGCGCCTGCGGCCGTGGGCTGGCTTCAGGCCAGCGCCTTTTTCACGCGGGCCGGCGACAAGGGCAGCTCGCGCACCCGCTTGCCGGTGAGCTGCGCCACTGCGTTGGCAATCGCCGGGGCCACCGGACCCACGCCAGCCTCGCCCATGCCGGTGGGCGCGGCGTTGGAGCGCACGATCCGGGTGTGGACCTCGGGCATGTCGGCCATCCGCAGCACCGGGTAGTCGTGGTAGTTGGTCTGCTGCACCGCGCCGCCCTGGATGGTCAGCTCCTCCAGCAGCGCCACGGACAGGCCGTACACCGCGCCGCCCTCGAGCTGCCCGAGCACGCTCTCGGGCTGGATCACCAGGCCCGGGTCCACCGCGGTCCAGTAGTTGTGCACCTTGACCTTGCCGCTCTTGCGGTCCACCGACACCTCGGCCACGCCGGCGGCCACGGTGCCGTGGTAGTCGGCAAAAGCCAGGCCCAACGCGCGGCCGCGGCGCTTGCGCTTCCAGTCGGACATCTCGGCCACAGCCTCGATGACGGCGCGCGCGCGCGGGTCGTCCTGGGTGAGTTCCAGGCGCAGGGCCAGCGGATCCATCTGGCGGGCCTGCGCCACCTCGTCCAGGAAGGACTCGATAGCGAACTTGTTGTGGCCGGCGCCGATGCCGCGGAACGCGTGCACGCGCATGCCGCGCATCTCGCGCACGCCCTCGGACTGCCAGTTCGGGATGGCGTAGTGCGGCAGGTCCGAGCCCTGCCAGCCGATGTAGTCCTTGCCGCCGGTGGCGGCAAAGCGCGGGGGGGCGGCGATGGCGTCCACGTTCTCGGCGACGATGCGGTGCTTCCAGCCCACGAGCTTGCCGTTGGCGTCCAGGCCCGCGCGCAGGATCTGGTGCGTCATGGGGCGCGGGCGGGCGGCGGCCAGGTCGTCCTCGCGGGTGAGCACCAGCTTGACCGTCTTTTTGCTTGCGTTGGCCAGCGCCACGGCCTGGGCCACGATGTCCGGCGTGATGCGCCGGCCATAGCCCCCGCCGAGCAGCATCTGGTTCAGGCGGATTTTGTCGGGGGTGGTCTTGAGCACGCCCGCAGCCACCGCCACGGCCAGCACCGGCGCCTGGGTGCCGGTCCAGATCTCGGCCGACTGGCCGTCGGGCGCAACGCGGGCCACGCAGTTCATGGGCTCCATCTGCGCGTGGTAGGTGTGCTCGGTCCAGAACGTGGACTCGATCACCCGGGTGGCCGACGACAGTGCCGCGTCGGCGTCGCCCTTTTTGTAGGCGGTCATGGGCTTGGCCTCGGCCGAGCGGCCGTGACGCTCGTACTCGGGCTTGGCCTTTTCCGAATCGAAGCTGGCACCCCGGGCCTCGGCCAGGTTCCAGGTGACCTTCGCCTTGAGCAGCGCACGCGCCGTGCGGGTGGCCTCCAGCGTGCTGGCCAGCACCGCCACGCCGAAGGGCATGGGCATCACCTGCGTGACACCGGGCACGGCCAGGGCCTCGGCGGTGTTCACGAAGTCGGGGCGCGCGCCCTCCACCGGGGACTCCAGCACGGTGGCGTACACCATGTCAGGCAGCATCACGTCGATGCCGAACCGCGCCTGGCCCGTGACCTTGGCGCGCACGTCGGAGCGGCCGATGTCGGCGCGGCCGATCAGCTTGTATTGCTCGGGCTTCTTGAGGTCGGCCACGGTGATCTTGGGCAGCTCGGCCGGCACCGTGGCAAAGGCCGCGATTTCGCCGTAGCGCAGGCGCCGGCCGCTGGCGGCGTGGATCACCACGCCCGCATCGGTGCTGAGTTCTCCCACGGGCACGCCCCAGCGGGCGGCGGCCGCATCCATCAGGACGCGGCGGGCCTGGGCGCCGGCGATGCGCAGCGGGGTGAAGTAGCCGGGAATCGCGATGCTCGCCAAGGAGGCCTGGCCGCCATTGAGCAGCGGATGCGGGTTGCCGTACACGCGCGGGTTGGGCGGCGCGTATTCCATGCGCACCTTGGACCAGTCGGCGTCGAGTTCCTCGGCCAGCATCATCGGCAGCGCCGTGGTGGTGCCTTGGCCCATCTCGCCGGTGGGCGTCATCACGACCACTGTGTCATCGGGGGCGATGGTCACCCAGACATTGGCCCGCAGGCCAGCCTCGGTGGCCTGCGCCTGCGCCAGGGCATCGGCGCCCGTGGCGGCCAGGCCCGCGCCCAGGGCGACGGAGAAGGTCAGTCCACCCGAGACGGCCAGGAAGCCGCGGCGGGTCACTTCGGGGGACAGCGTGTCCTTGCTGGCAGGTGCATTCATGGCTCAGGCCTCCTTGGACGCGCGCTGCACGGCCTTGACGATGCGTTGGTAGGTGCCGCAGCGGCAGATGTTGCCGTTCATGTGCTGCACGATCTGGTCGCGCGTGGGTTTCTTGTTTTTGGACAGCAGCGTGGCCGCCTGCATGATCTGCCCGGACTGGCAGTAGCCGCACTGGGGCACCTGCTCGGCCACCCAGGCTTTTTGCAGCGGATGGCTGCCGTCGGGCGACAGGCCCTCGATGGTGGTCACCGACTTGCCGGCCACGGCGGCCAGCGGCGTGACGCAGGAGCGGGTGGCCTGGCCGTCCACGTGGACGGTGCACGCGCCGCACTGGGCGATGCCGCAGCCGAACTTGGTGCCGGTCATTTGCAGGTGCTCGCGCA
>CAYVGD010000143.1:0-7091 GCA_964450095.1 uncultured Polaromonas sp. | reverse complement strand
GTCGCCGGCCACGCCAGGGCTGCCGGTCACGCCCTGCTGGCCCTGAGCGTCCAGCTACCCGACGCCGGCGCGGGCGTCGGCCTCCTCGCCCGAAGGCAGGCGCACGGCCAGCCAGCCGCTGCCCTGCAGGGCCACATCGAGGTCGCGGCCCGTGGGCACGACCGGGCCGGGCCGCAGGTCTGCGCCAGGGGTGGAGGCCACGGTCTGCGAACGGGTGGTGACTTCCTCGCCCACCACCGGCACGGCGCGGAAGTGGTTGACCTGCGCGCGAAAGCCGGTGGTGGAGACGTTGGCCAGGTTGTGCGCGAGCACGGCCTGCTGCTCCAGCGCCTGCTTGGCGCCGGACATGCCGAGGTAGACGAGGCGGTCCATTCAGCGGCCCTTCAGCGCATGTTCACCAGGGTCTGCATCACCTGGTCCTGGGTCTTGACGGTCTGCGCGTTGGCCTGGTAGGTGCGCTGCGCGATGATGAGGTTGACCAGCTCGGAGGTGAGGTCCACGTTGGAGGCCTCCACCGCGCCGGCCTGCAGCGCGCCCAGGCTCGTGCCGCTGCCCGGTGCGCCGGTGAGCGGCTGGCCCGAGGCCGAGGTTTCGGCCCAGAGGTTGTCGCCCTTGGGCTTGAGGCCGTTGGGGTTGATGAAGGAGGCCAGCACGATCTGCGCGAGCGTGTTGGACTGCTCGTTGGAGTACTTGCCGGTGATGGTGCCGTCCTGGTTGATGGCATAGGAGACCAGCTGGCCGGAGGTGTAGCCGTCCTGGGTGAGCTTCTTGACGTCGCTGCTGTTGCCGAACTGGGTGGTGCCGCGCAGGTCCACGCTGAAGGCCAGGTCGGCCGAACCGTTGCCGAAGTTCAGGCCCGCCACGGCCAGCTGTCCGCTGGCCGGCAACTGCATCTGCCCCTCGGTGCTGAAGCCCAGGGCGCCCAGGGGCGTGGGCGGCGCACCCACCGCGGCGATGGCGCCGCTGGCGTCGAGCAACTGGCCGTCGGCCGTGGCGTAGACGTCCCAGGCGTTGTCGGCCGTCTTGGCAAAGAAGGTGGAGAACTCATGGGCGTTGCCCAGCGAGTCGTAGACCGTCATGGCGTTGGCGTAGTGGTAGCTGCCCGCGTTCGACGGGTCGAAGGGCGTGACCAGCACAGCCGGCTCGCTGCGCGAGTCGAGGTTGAACTGCGCGCTGATCTCGCCCGTGGACGCCGGCGCCATGGCGGTGGTGGGCAGGAAGATGGGCGCAGGGCTGCCGCCTGAGACGGTGCCGTTGGCACCCACGGCGTAGCCCGTGAGCTGCAGGCCGGCGGCGTTGACGATGGCGCCGTTCTTGTCCATGTTGAACTGGCCGTTGCGCGAATAGGCCACCTCCCCGCCGGAGCTCACCAGGCGGAAGAAACCCGAGCCGTTGACGATGGCCACGTCGAGGTCGCGCGAACTGCTTTGCACGGCCCCTGCCGCAAAGCTTTGCTGCACCCCCGAGACCTGCGTGCCCAGCCCGATGCGCGAGCCCGCATACACGTCGGCGAACTGGGCGCTGGCCGACTTGAAGCCGACGGTGCCCGAGTTGGCGATGTTGTTGCCGATCACGTCCAGGTTGCTGGCCGCCGAGTTCAGGCCGCTGACGCCTTGTGCGAATCCCATGGAATGGCTCCTTGTCGATGTGTTGTGAGAAAAACGGGAAGGCTCAGTCCACCCGGCGCACGTCGGAAAGCGCCACGCGCTGCCCGCCCTCGAGGCCGAGGCTCGCGCCGGCGGTGCCCGCCTGCGCCACGCTGGCCACGCGGGAAGCCACCAGCGCCGTGGCCGGCAGCGGCGCGTCTTCGGCGCCCAGGGCCTGCACCTCCACGCGATAGCGGCCCGGAGGCAGGGGGCTGCCGGTGCTGCTGCGACCGTCCCAGGCCAGCGCATGCGTGCCGGCACCCAGGCCCTCTGCCGCAAGGCGCCGCACCACGCCGCCGCGTGCATCGACCACGGCCAGCTCCAGCTTTTGCGCGCCCTGGGGCAGTTCCACCTGCAGCGGCGCGGCGGGGCCGGCCGAGAGATCGATCCGGTCGCCCGGCACGAGCACGCTGCGGCCGATCAGGCTGGCCGACTGCAGCACCTGGCTGGAGGCGCTTTGAGCCAGCAGCGAAGAGAACGCGGCGTTGAGCTTTTCGATGCCGCTGACCGTGCTCATCTGCGCCAGCTGGGAAGTCAGCTGCGCGTTGTCGAGCGGGTTGAGCGGGTCCTGGTTGCTCAGCTGGGTGACCAGGAGCTTGAGAAAGCGCTGCTCGCCCTCGGCGGCGCTGGCCACCTGTGGCGCCGGGCTGGCGGCGGGAGCTGCACCGGGACTGCGGTTGACGGAAGGTGTCATGGGTGAAAGCTCCTTACTGGCCCAGGCTCAGGGTCTTGAGCATCAGGCCCTTGGCGGTGTTGAGCACTTCGACGTTGGCTTGGTAGGAGCGCGAGGCCGAGATCATGTTGACCATCTCCTCCACCGGGTTCACGTTGGGCAGGCTCACGTAGCCCTGCGGGTTGGCCAGGGGGTTGTGCGGGTCGTGCACCTGGCGCAGGGGTGCGGTGCTCTCGATCACGCGGGCCACACGCACACCGCCGGCGGCCTCGCCCTGGGCCTGGAACACGGCCTGGCGGGCACGGTAGGGCTGGCCGTCGGGGCCGCTGGCGCTGTCGGCATTGGCCAGGTTGCTGGCCGTGAGGTTCATGCGCTGCGACTGCGCCACCAACGCTGACGACGCGATGCCGAACACACCGAGCGAGGCGTTGCTCATGACTGCACCGCCGCCAGCAGGGACTTGATCTTGGAGCCCAGCACCGTGAGGTTGGCCTCGTAGCGCAGGGCGTTGTCGGCGAAGTTCACCCGCTCGACGTCCATCTCCACGGTGTTGCCGTCCATGCTCGACTGCATGGGCTGGCGGTAAAGCATCTCGGGCGCCGAGGCCACGCCGGTGCCTGCCAGGTGCCGCGTGGAAGTGAGCGCCATGGGCGCGGCACCGGTGCCGCGCTCCAGGGCCTGGCCGAGTGCGGCGCTGAAGGGAATGTCGCGCGCCTTGTACTGGGGCGTGTCGCTGTTGGCGATGTTGGCCGACAGCACCTCCTGCCGCTGCTGCCGCAGGCGCAGTGCCTCCTGCTGGAAACGAAAAGTTGTCCCGAGCTTGTCGATCATGCGTGTGCTCCTGCCTTGTCCTTGGGAATCTGTGGATCCACCCGTCGGCGGTGCGGGGCCTGCCTGCCACCGCTCCTGCCACCGTCCCTGCCACCGGGTGAAGGAATTCTCAAGAAAGAGGCATCGGAGCAAAGCGCCGAACAGGAGAAGGAACCCCCGTCATTTGTGGCGGCGAACCCGGCCCCCTCCACCTAGACTGCCGGCCATGAAAAAACTGGCTGCAGCCGCCCTGTTCCTTGCGCCGCTGGCCGGCATGTGCAAGCCCCAGGCGCAGGCGCCTCACCCGCAGGCACACCCTCCGCAGGCACCCCACCCGCTGGCGCAGCAGGTGGAGGCGGCAGTGCGTGCGCACGGCGCGTCCTTGCCGGGCGCAGTCAGCGTGCGCCTGGGTCCGCAGGTGCAGGACCTGCCGGCCTGCGGCCAGGCGCAGGTGTTCCTGCCTGCGGGCAGCAAGCCTTGGGGTGCGCTGCAGGTGGGCGTGCGCTGCCTGGAAGGCGCCGCCTGGACGCGCTTCGTGCCGGCGCATCTGGGTGCGCGCGTGCGCCATGCCGTGGCTGCACGGGCCCTGCCGCCAGGCGCAGCGCTGGCCGCCCAGGACCTGCGATGGACCGAGGCCGACCTGGACAAGCTGCCGGGCGATGCGCTTGTGGACGGCGCCGCCGATGCGGCACTGCCCGAGGGCAGCGTGACGCTGCAGCCCGTGGCCGAAGGCGCCGTGCTCAGGCGCAGCGCATTCAAGGCCCAGCCCGTGATCCAGGCCGGCCAGTGGGTCCGGCTCAGCCTGCTGGGCGACGGTTTCGTGCTCGCCACCGAGGGCCGCGCACAGGGCCCGGCCGCGGCCGGGCAGAGCCTGCAACTGCGGCTGGCCGGAGGCCGCCTGGTGAGCGCCGTGGCCCGACCGGACGGCACGGCGGAAAAACCGTTCTGAGACGCTCGCAGCGGGGCGGCGCCGGTGCGGGCGTCGCCGGGGGATGGCGGTGCCCGCGGCTTGGCGCACCCACCGCATGCCGAACCCACCGCTTGGCGCACCCATCGCTTGGCGCGCCCATCGCTTGGCGCGCCCAACGCTTGGCGCGCCGACCGCATGCCGCGCCGACCGGTGGCGGGCATTCCGTGCCTGCTGCGGCAGCAGCGGCTTCAACGACTCAGGGTTGGCAGGCGCCCGGCCGGGCGGATTTAAGTTTTGCGCGTGCCCTGCCGTTAAGGAGGCAAGTCCTGCCACCGACTGCCCTTGCTGCCCACCCCGCCATGAACATCGACCGCCCGCACATCGCCCCCCGGCCGCCCTCGGCCGCCGCCCCACCCGCCACGGCCGCACCCTCCGGCGCCACAACTTCAAGTGCAGGCGCCGCCGTCAGCGCTGCGGGCGCTTCGCGGCCCCAGGCGGCGCCACCGCCGGTGGCCATGGGGGAGCCGACCCGCTTGCAATTCACCCAGGGCGATTTCGATGCACAGCGCGTGGCCGCGCTGCGCGAGAGCGTGCGCCAGGGCACCTACACCCCGCGGCTGGAGCGGGTGGCAGACGGGCTGCTTTCGCAGATGCAGTCCGTGGGCCTGGGCAGGCGCCCATGAAAGCCAGCATGCGGGAGGCGCTGCAGGCCTGCCTGGAGATGCAGCACGCAGCGCTCGCGGAGTTCGTGCAGACCCTGGACGACGAGGCCAGCTGCATGGAACAAGGACGCTTCTCGCCCCTGGCCGCGCTGGTCGAGCGCAAGAGCACGCTGGCCCGGCAGGTGGCCGAACTGGACCGTGAACGGCGCAGCCTGCAGGCGCAGGCCCATTTCGACCCCGCCGGCGCACCGCAGGCTGGCGAGGAGGCGCTGCGCGAAGCCTGGGGGCGGCTGGAGATCCAGGCCCGCGCCGCGCGCCAGGCCAACCAGCGCAACGGGGCCATGGTGCACACGCTGCTGGACTTCACGCGGCAGGCAGTGGCCCTGATGCAAGGTGGCCAGCGGCCGCTTTACGGCAGCGACGGCCGCCACCCCGGCGGTGCCCAGGCCGCACCAGGAAAGGTGCTGAGCCGGGGCTGAAGAAAAGCCCGCGCCGGCGCGGGCGCTTCAGGCCGCCCAGCGCACCCAGCCCAGGTGGGCAGTGACCAGCACCACCACGCCGAAGGCGATGCGGTACCAGGCAAAGGGCACGAAGCTGTGCGTGGCCACGTAACGCAGCAGCCAGCGGATGCACAGCCAGGCACTCACGAAAGCGAAGAAGAGCCCCACGCCGAACATCGGCAGGTCGGCCAGCGACAGGAGCGCCCGGTCCTTGTAGAGGCTGTAGGCCCCCGCGCCGATGAGCGTGGGAATGGCCAGGTAGAAGGAAAAATCGGTGGCGGTGCGCCGCGACAGCCCCAGCAGCATGCCGCCAATGATGGTGGCGCCGCTGCGGCTGGTGCCGGGCACCATGGCCAGGCACTGCACCAGCCCGACCTTGAGCGCGTCGGCCAGGCTCATCTCGTCCACCGAGGCCACCCGCACGGCCTGGGGAAGCCGGCGATGCCGTGCTTCGGCCCAGAGGATGATGAAGCCACCCACAATGAAGCTCGCCGCCACCACCGTGGGCGTGAAGAGATGCGCCTTGATCGCCTTGCCCAGCAGCAGACCCAGCAGCACCGCAGGAACGAAAGCCACCAGCACGTTGAGCGCGAAACGCCTGGACTGCGCCTGGGTGGGCAGGGTGCGCAGCGTCTGCCAGAGCTTTTGCCAATAAACCAGGATCACCGCCACGATGGCGCCGGTCTGGATGGCGATGTCAAACACCTTGGCCTTGTCGTCATCGAAACCGAGCAAGGCGCCTGCGAGGATCAGGTGCCCCGTGGAGGAGATGGGAAGGAATTCGGTGAGGCCTTCCACCACGCCCATGACGGCGGCCTTGATCAGCAGTGCAATGTCCACGGAGGGTCGTCCCGGCAAAAGCCCGGATTATCGGCGACGGCCCTGCCCGGGCCGGGCGGCTGAGCTGCCCCCCGCAGGCCGGAGAACGGCGACGCCGCATCGAAGCGCTGCCCCCGGTCGGTGCCGTGGCGACGCCCCGCCGCAATGGCCGCTGCGCTCTGCCGTCACCGGGGCGGTGCCCGTGCGGGCGTTGGATGCCGTCCGTGTGCTCACTGGGCACTGGGCACGGAGCGTTCCGAGCGTTCCGAGCGTTCCGAGCGTTCCGTACGTTCCGTGCCTATCGAGCGCTCAGTGCGCTCAGCGCGTTCAGCGCACCCAGACCTGCTGCGCGCCCTGCACCACCACGGTGGCCTGGGGCGCGGCGCCGTAGTGCCAGTAGTCGCTGCGGCCGTGCGCATGGCGGTCGTGCTTGCGGTGCCAGCCGTGGCCGTGCTTGTGGTGTCGCTTGCCGTGGCGTTCCGGGTGGTGGTCGATCACGGCCACCACGGGCGCCTGAACCATCACCGGCCGGGGCGCCATCACCACCGCCGGGGCCACCACCACGGGGCCGGGCACCATCACCGCGGACGCATGGCCCATGCTCACGGCCATGCCGCCGCTGGCGATGCCCACCGTCCAAGAAACGCCGTCGCGCGCCTGCGCGCCCAGGGCGAGGCAGGCCGCGCCCAGCAGGGCGGCGGTGCGGATGCAATGCTGAATCTGTGGGGTCATGGAAGGGCTCCTCTTGCTTCGTTGCTGTGGTGGGCGCGTCTGCCAAGGCTCGAGGCCTTGAATGCATGAGCTTGCATTGGACTTCAGCCCAGCCGTTGTGCGCCGTGCACAGATGTGATTGACGTAAGAAGCCGTAACCGCCCTGCCCGCGGCTGGCACGGGCGGTGCACGCTTGATGCGCACCGAGCCCGCGCGGGGGCGGTGTCTAAAATCCACGCATGAGTTCCAAGCCCAGCGCTGACACGGGCAGCGCGCCCCTTCCCGCCGAGACCGCCAAGGCCAGCCACTTCCTGCGCCAGATCATCGCGAAAGACCTGGCCGAGGGCACCCATGCCCATC
>CAYVGD010000142.1:0-7095 GCA_964450095.1 uncultured Polaromonas sp. | reverse complement strand
ATGCCCGAGGACAAGATCCGCAAGATCATGAAGATCGCCAAGGAGCCGATCTCCATGGAGACGCCGATCGGTGACGACGATGACAGCCACCTGGGCGACTTCATCGAGGACAGCACCAACACCGCGCCACTGGACGCCGCCATGCAGGCGGGCCTGCGCGACGTGGTCAAGGACATCCTCGACAGCCTCACCCCGCGCGAGGCCAAGGTGCTGCGCATGCGCTTCGGCATCGAGATGTCCACCGACCACACGCTGGAGGAAGTGGGCAAGCAATTCGACGTGACGCGTGAGCGCATCCGCCAGATCGAGGCCAAGGCGCTGCGCAAACTCAAGCACCCCAGCCGCAGCGACAAGCTGCGCAGCTTCATCGACTCCTTCTGAGCAAGCCCTTCCGGCTCTGCCCAAGCCCGCGCGCCCTGACCAGGGCCGCGGGCTTTTTTTCTTGGCGCATGGCCTGCACGGCATGAACTGCACGCCCGGCCAGCACGGCCGAGCCAGACACGGCAGTTCGCCATCGGCCGGGGTGCCACAAACGCCTGCAACCTAGGGTTTACGTGAATCCAAAACTTGGCGCAGGCGCTTGGAGTCGTTATTTTTAATAACCATAATTGAACAAACGAAAGGACCCCACCATGCACCATCCCGACCTCCAGCTCGAACTGCGCGGCGAACGCCAGGACGTGGCCATCGTCCGGCTCGCCCGCCCCCACAAGCGCAACGCCCTGAGCGACGGCCTGGTGCTGGCCCTGCGGCACATGTTCGAGAACCTGCCAAGCGGCGTGGGCGCGGTGGTGATCGATGGCGAGGGCGAGCATTTCTGCGCCGGCCTTGACCTGTCTGAGCTGCAGGAGCGTGACGCCGGCCAGGGTGTGCACCACTCCCGCATGTGGCACGCAGCGCTCGAGCGGGTGCAGTACGGCCCGGTGCCGGTGATCGCCGCACTGCACGGCGCCGTGGTGGGCGGCGGGCTGGAACTGGCCAGTGCCTGTCACATCCGCGTGGCCGACAGCACCACGTTCTACGCCTTGCCCGAAGGCTCCCGCGGCATCTTCGTGGGCGGCGGCGGCGCGGTGCGCATTCCCCGCCTGATCGGCGTGGCCCGCATGACCGACATGATGCTCACGGGCCGCGTCTACGACGCAGCAGAAGGCGAGCGCATCGGCCTGGCCCAGTACCTCGTGCCGGCGGGCCAGGCGCTCGACAAGGCCCTGGAACTGGCCTTCAAGGTGGCGCAGAACGCGCCGCTGACCAATTACGCACTCACGCATGCCCTGCCACGCATTGCCGAGCAGCCGGCCGACCAGGGCTTCATGACGGAGGCCCTGATGGCCGCCATCGCCCAGAGCGCGCCCGAGGCCAAGGCCCGGGTGCGGGCCTTCCTGGACGGCAAGGCCGGCAAGGTGCAAAAAGCCCCCGCCTGAACGCACGGGCCACCCACGTCGCGCCCCACACCCCAGAACAAGGAAGAGACACATGAGCCCGAAATTCCGGCCCCTGACCTTCGGCGTCACGCGCGTGGCGCTGCGCGAAGGCTCAGGCGGCACCCAGTACCTGATGGCCGAACAGCCGCTTGAAGACTTTCCGCAGCGCTTGAGCGACCGCCTGGCGCACTGGGCCCGGACCGCGCCCGAGCGCACCTTCATGGCGCGGCGGCAGAAGCGCACGGACGGCTCGCTGGGTGACTGGCGCCACATCCGCTACGACGAAGCCTGGCAGACCGCCCGCTCGATCGCGCAGGCCTTGATCGACCGCGGCCTGAACGCTGAACGGCCCGTGGCCATCCTCAGCGAAAACAGCCTCGAGCACGGCCTGCTGGCCCTGGGCTGTCTGGTGGCAGGCGTGCCGTTCGTGCCTGTGTCGCCTCCTTATTCGCTGGTCAGCCAGGACCACGACAAGCTCAAGCACGTGCTGCGGCTCACCACGCCGGGGCTGGTGTTTGCCAGCGATGCACGCTATGCCCGCGCGATCGCCGCAGCCGTGCCCGCAGACACCGAGGTGGTGCTGGCCGAAGGCAGCCTGCCCGGCCGGGACACGACCGCCTTTGGCGCGCTCTGCGACACGCCGCCAACCGAGGCCGTCGAGGCTGCGCGCCTGGCCACAGGGCCTGACACCATCGCCAAGTTCCTGTTCACCAGCGGCTCGACCAAGATGCCCAAGGCGGTGATCAACACACACCGCATGTGGTGCGCCAACCAGCAGCAGATGAGCCAGTCCATGCCCGTGCTCCGGGACGAACCCCTGGTGCTGGTGGACTGGCTGCCCTGGAACCACACCTTCGGTGGCAACCACAATTTCGGCATGGTGGTGTTCCACGGCGGCACGCTCTACATCGACGATGGCAAGCCCACGGCTGCCCTCATGCACGAGACCCTGCGCAACCTGCGCGAGATCGCGCCCACGGTGTACTTCAACGTGCCCACCGGGTTCGAGTCGATCGCACACGCCATGAAGACCGATGACCTGTTGCGACGCACGCTGCTGTCGCAGGTCAAGATGTTCTTCTACGCCGGCGCGGCGCTGGCACAGCCCATCTGGGACAGCCTCTACGAAAGCCAGGAACGCGAGGTGGGCGAGCGCATCGTCATGGGCACGGGCCTGGGCATGACCGAGTCGGGGCCGTTTGGCATCTTCGTGACCAACCCGCATGTGCGCGCCGGCGATCTGGGCGTGCCCACCCCCGGTCTGGAGCTCAAGCTGGTGCCGGTCGACGGCAAGGTCGAGGTGCGCTACCGCGGCCCCAACATCACCCCCGGCTACTGGCGCATGCCCGCCGAGACCGCCGAATCCTTCGACGAAGAAGGCTTTTTCAAGACGGGCGACGCCGTGCGCTGGATCGATGAGGCCAACCCGCACCTGGGCCTGAAATTCGATGGCCGCATCGCCGAAGACTTCAAGCTCGCCACCGGCACCTTCGTGAGCGTGGGGCCCCTGCGCGCAAAGATCATCGCCGCCGGTGCGCCCTACATCCAGGACGTGGTGATCACGGGCCTGAACATGCGCGAGGTCGGCGCCATGGTGTTTCCCTCGCCCGCGGTCCGGGCCCTGAGCGGCCTGGCCGATGGCGCACCCCTGGCCGAGGTGCTCGCCGCCCGCCCGGTGCTGGCGCACTTTCAGAAACTGGTCGACGACCTGGCCCGCCACAGCACCGGCAGCGCCAACCGCGTGGCGCGACTGTGCCTGCTGTCCGAGCCGCCCTCGCTGGACCGCGGCGAGGTCACGGACAAAGGCTCGATCAACCAGCGCGCCGTGCTGGCCCACAGGGCCGAGCAGGTGGCCGCGCTCCACGAGGGGCGCCTGCCCCACATCTTCCAGCTGCAGGCACACACACAGGAACAGGTGAACGCATGAGCCGTGGATTCTTCCAGTCTTTTGAAGACGTCGTGATGCTGGGCGGCGTGCGCACGCCCATGGTCGACTACTGCGGTGCGCTCGGCCATGTCTCGCCCACCGACCTGGGCATCAAGGCCGCACGTGAAAGCCTGCAGCGCGCAGGCCTGGCCGGCAGTGACATCGGCTCGGTGCTGACCGGCAACATGGCCCCCGGCGACTTCGACCAGTTCGTGCTGCCCCGGCATGTCGGCATCTACGCAGGCGTGCCCATCGAGGTGCCCGCGCTCATGGCCCAGCGCATCTGCGGCACCGGCTTCGAGCTGTTCCGCCAGGCGGGCGAGCAGATTCAGGCAGGCCTCACCGACACCGCCCTGGTGGTGGGCACCGAAAGCATGACGCGCAACCCGATTGCCGCCTTCGACCACCGCACCGGCTTCAAGCTCGGTGCTCCCGTGGGCTTCAAGGACTTCATGTGGGAGGCGCTCAAGGACCCGGCACCTGGCATCAACATGATCCAGACCGCCGAGAACCTGGCCAAGAAATACGGCATCGCACGCGAGGACGTGGACGCCTTCGCCGCCTCATCGTTCGCCAAGGCCTTGGCCGCGCAGGAAAGCGGCTTCCATGCCGGCGAGATCGTGCCCGTGGTGAGCGAAACCTTCGAAGCCGAGGGCTACCGCCCCCGCGGCATCCGCCTGCAGGGCAAAACCCAAGAAGTCAGCCAGGACACGCACCCGCGCCCTTCCCCGGTGGAGGTTCTGGCCCGGCTCAGGCCCGTCTACGAAGGCGGCGTGCAAACCGGCGGCAACAGTTCGGCCCTGGTGGATGCGGCGGCCGCCTGCGTGGTCACTTCCGGCGCCTTTGCCCGGCAACGGGGCCTGGCTCCCATGGCCCGTGTGGTTGCCGCGTCCGTGGTGGGCGTGCCGCCCGAGATCATGGGCATCGGTCCGGCGCCGGCCATCCGGCTTCTGCTGGAGCGCTCCGGGCTGAAGCTGGCCGACATCGGCCGCCTGGAAATCAATGAAGCCCAGGGCGCCCAGACCCTGGCCGTCGCCCGCGAGCTGGGCCTGGACCTGGCGCGCCTGAACGTCAATGGCGGCGCCATCGCCCTGGGCCACCCGCTGGCGGCCACCGGCGTGCGCCTGACCGTCACGCTGGCGCGCGAACTGGCCCGCAGCGGCCAGCGCTGGGGCATCTCCAGCGCCTGCGTGGGTGGCGGCCAGGGCATCGCGCTGCTCATCGAAAACCCGCTGGCCGCCTGAGCCAGCTTCACTGCGAAACACCCCCAAAATGAGCAAGACCGTTGTGTATGAAGTCGAGGTGATGTTTGGCGACTGCGATCCCGCCGGCATCGTCTTCTTTCCGAACTTCTGCAAGTGGATGGACGCCTCCTCGCTGAACTTCTTCGTGCAGTGCGGCATTCCGCCCTGGCGCGAGCTGGTCAAGACCACCGGCATCATCGGCACGCCGCTGCTGGAAATCCACACCAAGTTCTACAAGCCGGCCACGTATGGCGAGCGGCTGCAGGTGCACACCTGCGTCGAGGAGTGGCGCAACAAGGTGCTGATCCAAAAGCACATCATCAAGCGCGGGGAGGACCTGCTGTGCGAAGGCCTGGAGACCCGCGCCGTCGTCGTGCGTCTGCCCGGCGAAGACCGGATGAAAGCCATCCCGATCCCCGAAGACTTCAAGGCCAAGTGCCTGTGAAGGCCTGCAGCCCGAGGGCTGGAAGCTGACCTGAAAACAACCATTCATTTCAACCGTGGAGGAGACCCCCATGACCCAACGACGAGCCTTCCTGCAATCGACCGTCGCCACCGCGCTGCTGGGCAGCGCCGCATTCCAGCAGTCCTGGGCCCAGAGCGGCCTGCCGCTGGAACAGGTGCGCGTGCTCTACGGCTTCCCGGCCGGCAGCGCCGGCGACATCTGTGCGCGCCGCATCGCCGAGCGCTTTGCCGGCACCGGCTATTCCCGCAACCAGGGCGTGATCGACAGCCGCCCGGGCGCCGGCGGCCAGATTGCGCTGAACGTGCTGAAAACCGCACCCGCCGACGGCAGCGTGCTGGCCCACACGCCGTTTTCGGCCATCTCGCTGTACCCGCACATCTTCCGCAACCTGCAGTACAAGCCCTTTGAGGAATTCACGCCCGTCGGCACCAGTTCCATGATCCACCACGGCTTTGCCGTCGGCCCCATGGTGCCCGAGAGCGTGAAGAACGTGCGCGATTTCGTCGCCTGGGCCAAGGCCAATCCGGCGCAGGCCAGCTACGCATCGCCGGCGGCGGGCTCCACGCCGCACTTCATCGGCGCGCTGCTCGGCCTGAACCAGGGCTTTGACTTCCGCCACGTGCCCTACCGCGGCTCGGTGCCGGGCGTGACCGACGTGGTCGGCGGCCAGATTGCCTGCATGTTCACACCGCACGGTGACTTCATCGCCAACCACCGCGCCGGCAAGATGCGCATCCTGGCCACCTCGGGCCGCACGCGCTCGCCTTTCGTGCCCGACGTGGCGACGTTTGCCGAGCAAGGCTTCCCCGAGCTGACCGTGGAGGAATGGTTTGGCTTTTACGCACCTGCCCGCACACCCGCCGCGGTGGTGCAGGCGGCCAACGGCGCCATCAATGCCGCGCTGCGCGACAAGGGCGTGCAGGATGCGCTGACCGTGGTGGGCCTGATTCCCTTCGGCGGCACGCCGGCCGAGCAACTGCGCAGCGCCCAGGTGGAGTTCGAGCGCTGGGGTCCGCTGATCAAGCGCATCGGCTTCACCGTGGACTCCTGAGCCCGAGCCTGACCGCAGGCCCGGCCTCCATCGTGCGGCCCGGGCCTGCGCTCCAGGACCGGCAGGCTCCGGCTTTTCGACTGGGCCGCTGACCCTGGGAGGTGGATCCCCAACCCTGCCGCCCCTTAGCAACACCCTCACCGCACCACAGGCATGTCCGACTACCGACCCCACACCGACGAAGCCCTCTTCCTGCTGCAGGCGGGCCTGGGCGCGAGCACGCAACTGCAGGCACTGCCCGCCTTTGCGGAGGTGGACGAATCCCTCATGGCCCAGGTCATCGAGGAAGCCGGCAAGTTCGTGCACGAGGTGGTTGCGCCGCTGCAGACCGTGGGCGACCGGGTGGGCGCGCAACTGAGCCAGGGGCAGGTCACCATGCCGCCAGGCTTCCGGCAGGCCTACCAGGCTTTCTGGCAGGCAGGCTGGCCGGCGCTATCGGCCGCGCCGGAAGACGGTGGACAGGGCCTGCCCTCTGTGCTCGAAGCCATGCTTTATGAATGGTTGAGCGCAGCCAACCACGGCTGGACCATGGCGCCGGGCCTGCTGCATGGGGCCTATGAATGCATCAAGCACCATGCCAGCGACGCACTCAAGGCGCAGTACCTGTCGAAGGTGGCCACGGGCGAATGGCTGGCCACCATGTGCCTGACCGAACCACACGCCGGAAGCGACCTCGGGCTGGCCAGCACCCGCGCCCTGCCCCAGCCCGACGGCAGCCACCTGCTGTCGGGCACCAAGATTTTCATCTCGGGGGGCGACCACGACCTGACCGACAACATCGTGCACCTGGTGCTGGCGCGCCTGCCGGACGCGCCGGCCGGCCCCAAGGGGCTGTCGCTGTTCCTGGTGCCCAAGTTTTATCCCCCCACCGAAACAGGGCAGGCAGCCGGCGACGCAGGCGCCAGGGAGCGCAGCGCGGTGCACTGTGAGCGCATCGAGGAAAAGATGGGCCTGCACGGCAGCCCCACCTGCGTGATGCGCTTTGA
>CAYVGD010000141.1:0-7158 GCA_964450095.1 uncultured Polaromonas sp. | reverse complement strand
CGGCAAACAGCGCGAACAGCGAGCCGGCCACCAGCACGTAGTGGAAATGAGCGATGACGTAGTAGGTGTCGTGCACCTGCAGGTCCAGCGGCGCCACCGACAGGATGACCCCGCTCAGGCCGCCGATGGTGAACACGAAGATGAAACCCACCGCCCAGAGCATGGGGGTTTCGAAGCTCAGCGATCCCTTCCACATGGTGGCCACCCAGTTGAACACCTTCACACCCGTGGGAACCGCCACCAGCATGGTGGCGTACATGAAAAAGAGTTGGCCGGTCACCGGCATGCCCGCGGTGAACATGTGGTGCGCCCAGACCACAAAGCTCAGGGCCGCAATCGCCCCCGCCGCGTAGACCATGGATGTGTAGCCGAACAGGCGCTTGCGCGAGAAGGCCGGCACGATCTGGCTGATGATGCCGAAGGCCGGCAGGATCATGATGTACACCTCGGGATGCCCGAAGAACCAGAACAGGTGCTGGAACAGCACCGGGTCGCCCCCGCCGGCGGGGTTGAAGAAGCTGGTGCCGAAGTGGCGGTCGGTCAGCGTCATGGTGATCACACCCGCCAGCACGGGCATGACGGCAATGAGCAGGTAGGCCGTGATCAGCCAGGTCCAGCAAAACAGGGGCAGCTTCATCAGCGTCATGCCGGGTGCGCGCATGTTCAGGATGGTCACGATGATGTTGATCGCCCCCATGATGGAACTGGCCCCCAGCAGGTGCACGGCGAAGATGGTGACATCCATGGACGGCCCCATCTGCAGGCTCAGCGGCGGGTAGAGCGTCCAGCCGCCGGCGATGGCGCCGCCTTCGAGGAAAAACGAGCCGATCAGCAGCAGCGCCGCAGGCACCAGCAGCCAGAAGCTGAAGTTGTTCATGCGGGCAAAAGCCATGTCGGACGCACCGATCTGCAGCGGAATCATCCAGTTCGCAAAGCCCACGAAGGCCGGCATGATCGCGCCGAACACCATCACCAGCCCATGCAGCGTGACCAGCTGGTTGTACATCTCGGGCGCCAGCAGCTGCAGCCCGGGCTGGAACAGCTCGGCACGGATGAACAGCGCCATCACCCCGCCCAGCAACAGCAGCAGCAGGCTGGTGAGCAGGTACATCGAGCCGATGTCCTTGTGGTTGGTGGCGAACACCCAGCGCCGCCAACCCCGCGGGGTGGCATGGCTGTCTTGCAGGTGGGAGGGGGCGCCATGCGCCGCAGGATGGGCGCTCGAAGCGCCGGGCTGGAGTGCGGGACTGCTCATGGTGCGCCCCAGCCTAGGGAGCACCCGGCAGCAAGCCTGTAGGAAGAGGCCGGCCGGCAATGCAAGTGGCCGCTGGGAAGCGGCCGAAAGATTCACGCGAGGCGCGCGCAGGCGCCTGTCTGCATCAGGTCTGTCAGGCGCAGGCAGCTGCCGCACCACGGCAGCGGGGCCGGGGCCGGGCTGGCCTTACTTCTTGCTCAGCTGCTCGTCCAATTCCTTGCAGGACGGCGCGCACACGGCCTGCGCCTTGCCCAGCACCTTCTTCGTGCCCATCATGGAGCGCGGGCGGTGCTTGCCACACATGAAGCAGGACATGGTGGCGCTGCCAAAGGAGGTGGTTGCCACGAAGGGCGAACCCGAGACTTTGGACTTGTAGCGCAGACCGTCCGGGAGAACGGTGGTCTTGGTTTCAGTTCTAGCCACTGGCTTTGCCTTTGATCGGATCGTTGCGCCTGTCGGGCGCGGTGTGCAGTGAGGGCATGGCGCCCGGGGCGGTACGGCGGAGAAGTCACCGCTTGCCAGCCCATGACAACCGGTGATTTTACCGCTGATTGCGAATTTCGACGGACCGCGGCCACAAGGGCAGGCACAGCCGGGCAGCGACCGGGCTGCAAAGGTTTCTAGAATCACGCTCTTTCCAACCGGGCCCCGGGCCCCACACCACCGATATGGCACGCCTCGTCAAATGCATCAAACTCGGCCGCGAAGCCGAGGGCCTGGACTTTCCACCCTACCCCGGCCCGCTGGGCAAGCGCATCTGGGAAGAAGTGAGCAAGGAAGCCTGGGCCGAATGGCTCAAGCAGCAGACCATGCTGGTCAACGAGAACCGTCTGAACCTGGCCGACGCCCGCGCCCGCCAGTACCTGGCCCGCCAGATGGAAAAACACTTTTTCGGTGACGGCGCAGATGCCGTGGCCGGCTTCGTCCCCCCGCCTGCACCCTGACCGAGCCAAACCCCCGGCCCGAGGGCCTGCACCGCCCTGCGCCAGACAGGCCGCACAGCCCCTTGCGCGAGGAGGCCCAAGCCCTGCGGGACTCCGAGCCGGACCCAGCCCAGGGGGACGGCTCCCTCTGGCCCTGGCTGCTCGATGCGGCCGGGGGCAACGCCCCCCGGCTGCTTCTGGCCGGCCAGGGAGCGCTCGCCCAGTGCCAGCAGGCCCACCGGGCCTGGCAGGCACAGCAGCGCGAAGCACACGCGCTGCTGCATGTCCAGGCGCTGGCTGAGCTGGCACCCGGCCCGGCGACCCCCACCTCCGAGCTTGCCGATCTCAGCCTTCCGCCCGAAAGGGCCTGGGGCTTGCTGCCCGGCGTGCAGCGGCTGGACCTTCACGAAGGCAGCCTGCAGCTGAGCCTGTGCCTCGGCCCGGTGCTGCACATGCTGCGCGAGCAAACGATGGAGGCCGACGCCATCTGGCTGGGCCCTTGCGACGCGGACCCCGACGAGCTGGCCCGGCTGGTGGCCCGCCACTGCCGGCGAGGCACCCGCCTGGTGGCACCCCAGCTGTCGCAGCCGCTGCGCAAGGCCTTGCAGCAGCAGGGACTGCGCCAAGCACCAGGCCCAGCGGAGACAGCCCAGCGCCTGCCACCAGACGCAACGGCCCGGGAGTCAGCCGCCTTGAGCCCCCCCCACGCATCAGCGCCAGGCCCGGCACCCGCGCTCGTCACGCTCGCCGCGCAGGCACCCTTGGCCGATGCCGGCTGGTGTGCGTTGTTCGAGCCTCACTGGACACCGCGAAGGCGCAGGGAGCCGACCGCCTGGACCGGCGGCGCCCCCGGTCGCGTCACGGTCATCGGTGCGGGCCTTGCTGGGGCGGCCTGCGCTGCCAGCCTCGCGCGCCGGGGCTGGCAGGTCACGGTGCTGGACCGCCAGGGGGCAGCCGGAGGCGCTTCTGGCCTGCCCGTGGGCCTCATGGCGCCGCACGTCTCCCCCGACGACAGCCTGCTCTCGCGCCTGAGCCGGGCGGGTGTGCGCGCCACCCTGGCTGAAGCCGATCGGCGGCTCACCCGGGGCCGGGACTGGGCGCCCAGCGGCGTGCTCCAGCGCTGCCCGGAAGACGAGCCCAGCACCCTGCCCCGCCCCTGGCCCGAGGCCGGCCACGCCTGGAGTTGCAGCGCCGACCAAGCCCCGCTGGACGGAACTTGGGACACGAGCGGCCTCTGGCATGCCGCGGGCGCCTGGATCCGCCCAGCCGAACTGGTCAAGGCCTGGCTGGCTGAGCCGGGCATTGCGCTTCAAACAGGCCGGGCCGTGGCACGCCTGGAACGCGGGCCTGCAGGCACGTGGCTGGCACGCAGTGAAGCGGGCGACATCCTGGCAGAGAGCGAACTCATGCTGGTGGCAGCCGCGCACGAAAGTGCGGCCTTGCTGGCCTCCTGCCCTGCCCCGCCCGGAGGCCAGGGGCAAACAGCGGCCCGGCTGGTGCTGCAGCCCATCCGCGGGCAGGTCAGCTGGGCGCTGCATGCGCCAGGCGATGTGTTGCCGCCGGTGCCCGTCAACGGGCACGGCAGCTTCGCTCCCCGCTTTCCCTCGGCCCAAGGGCCGGCCTGGCTGCTGGGCGCCACCTTCGACCGGGACGACACGTGCACCCGGCCGCGACCGGCCGACCATGCCGCGGTCCTGGCCAAGCTTGAGCGGCTGCTGCCCGAGACCGCCGCCTCGTTGGCCCCGCGTTTTGCCGCCGACGAGGTGCAGGCCTGGGCGGGTGTTCGCTGCAGTTGGAGGGACCACCTGCCGCTGGTGGGGCCGCTGGCGGCCGAGTGGCCAGGGCTGTGGCTGTGCACCGGCTTTGGTTCGCGCGGCCTGAGCTATTCGGCGGTGTGCGCAGAGCTTGTGGCCGCCTGGCTGCACGGCGAGCCCCTGCCGCTGTCTGCGCGGCTGGCCCAGGCGCTCCAGGCCAGCCGCGCGCTCGGGCGCTGAGCCTTCACTGCATCGCTGAGGCCGGGCGGCGCGCCTTCACGTAGGCGTCGCTGGGCAGGAAGTTCTTGCCGTCGGCATACCGCCAGTCGACCATGGTGCCCTTGCCGCCGCGCAGGTCGAGCTTGCCCACATAGGCGCCCATGGTGGACTGGTGGTCCACCGCGCGGAACTCGGCCGGACCGAACGGCGTGCTGAACTTCAGGCCGCGCATGGCGGTCACCAGCTTCTCGTTGTCCAGCGTCTTGGCCTTCTTGATGGCCTCAAAGATGGCTTGCATGGTGGCGTAGCCCACCACGGAGCCCAGCTTGGGGTTCTCGCCGAAGCGGCGCAGGTAGTTGGCCGCAAAGCTGGCGTGCTCGCGGGTGTCGATCTGGTCCCAGGGGTAGCCGGTCACGATCCAGCCCTTGGGCGTCTCGTCCTTGAGCACGTCCAGGTACTCCGGCTCGCCCGAGAGCAGCGACACCACCGGCACGCGTGGGAAGATGCCGCGCTGGTTGCCCTCGCGCACCAGACGGGCCAGGTCCGCACCGAAGGTGACGTTGAAGATGGCCTCGGGCCGGGCCTGCAGGGTGGCCGCCAGCGTGGTGCCGGCTTCGAGCTTGCCCTGGGCGGGCCACTGCTCGCTCACGAACTCCACGTCGGGGCGGCGGGCCTTGAGCAGTTCCTTGAAGCTGGCCACGGCGCTCTGGCCGTACTCATAGTTCGGCGCGATGGTGGCCCAGCGCTTGGCCGGCAGCTTGGCGGCCTCCTCCACCAGCATGGCCGCCTGCATGTAGGTGCTGGCGCGCAGGCGGAAGGTGTAGCGGTTGCCCTTGTCCCAGACGATGGCGTCGGTCAGCGGCTCGCTGGCCACGAACAGGCGCTTGTTCTTCAGCGCATGGTCGGCCAGGGCCAGGCCCACGTTCGAGAGGAAACCACCGGCCAGCACGTCCACTTTTTCCTTGGCCGTGAGCTCGACCGCATGGCGCAGTGCCTCTTCGGGCTTGCCGCCATCGTCGCGGGCAATCACCTCCACCGGCCGGCCCAGCAGGCCGCCGGCACGGTTGATCTCTTCGACGGCCAGCTCCCACCCCTGGCGATAGGGCTGGGTGAACTGCGGGATGGCCGAATAGCTGTTGATCTCACCGATGCGGATCGGCGCCTTGCCAGGCGCCTGTGCGATCGCGGTCGGGCAGGAAAAGGCCACGGCCAGGGCCGCCAGCCAGGTGCGCTTGCTGATGTTCACTTGCCAAAACTCCCTGTGGTCTGAGTGTGTGCTGTCTGCCCGCGCGCGCCCGCCAGGGGCCGATGCGCGCAGGCCGCGCCACTGTATCAGCGCCCTGCGGCCATGCACCGGCCCGCCAGCAAAGCACGCCCAGGCTGTCGGCCTACTTCGTGAATATGTATATGCGCATAAGTGAACTACAAATGTGTCGTTTGCAGCCATAAGCTCGGGCATTACAGTCACGCCCCTGCGACACCTGCGGGCACCGCTGGTGAGCCCTTTCCTTTCACGCACGCATGTACCAGTACACCGACTTCGACCGCGCCTTCATCCAGGCCCGCGCCCAACAGTACCGCGACCAGCTCCAGCGCTGGCAGGCAGGCGAACTCCAGGACGACGAATTCAGGCCGCTGCGGCTGCAAAACGGCTGGTACGTGCAGCGCCACGCGCCCATGCTGCGGGTGGCCGTGCCCTACGGCGAGCTGTCCACGGCCCAGGTGCGGGTGCTGGCCCGCATCGCCCGCGAACACGACCAGCCCAGCCCCGCGCTGCTGGCCGAGGCCCAGGCCAAGCAGGACCTGCTGGGCGCGGCGCCCTCGCGCCTGACCGCCGGCTACGCCCACTTCACCACGCGCCAGAACGTGCAGTTCAACTGGATCCCCCTGGACAAGTCGGCCGACGTCATGGACCTGCTGGCCAGCGTCAACATGCACGGCATCCAGACCAGCGGCAACTGCATCCGCAACATCACCAGCGATGAACTCGCCGGCATCGCCGTGGACGAGATCGCCGACCCCCGGCCCTTCGGGGAGATCCTGCGCCAGTGGAGCACGCTGCATCCTGAATTCGCGTTCCTGCCGCGCAAGTTCAAGATCGCCATCTCGGGCGCTCGGGAAGACCGCGCCGCCGTGGCCTGGCACGACGTGGGCCTCTATGTGGTGCGCAACGACGCGGGCGATCTGGGCTTCAAGGTCCTGGTCGGTGGCGGCATGGGCCGCACGCCCGTGATCGGCACCGTGATCCGCGAGTTCCTTCCCTGGCAGCAGATCCTGAACTACCTCGAGGCCGTGGTGCGGGTCTACAACCGCTGGGGCCGCCGGGACAACATCTACAAAGCCCGCATCAAGATCCTGGTGAAGGCCGAAGGCCAGCGCTACATCGACGAGGTGGAGACCGAGTTCCGCCAGATCCTCGACCAGGACGGCGGGCAGCACACCCTCACCCAGGCCGAGCTCGACCGCGTCACGGCCTCCTTCGCGCCGCCTGCCCTGGACTGCGAGCGCGCCGCCGCCGATGCCAAGATCGCAGGCATCCTGCGTGCCGCGGCCGAGGACGACGTGGAATTCGGCCGCTGGCTCCAGCAGAACGTGGCCCCGCACCGCAACCCCGACCTGCGCGCCGTGACGCTGTCCTTCAAGCGCCTGGGCCAGGCCCCGGGCGATGCCACGGCCGACCAGCTGGACGCGGTGGCAGAGCTGGCCGACGCCTTCAGCGCCGGCGAGGTGCGGGTCACGCACGACCAGAACCTCTTGCTGCCCTGGGTGCGCTGCCACGACCTGCCCGAGCTCTGGCGCGCCGCCCGCAAGCTGGGGCTGGCCAAACCCAACATCCGGCTGCTGACCGACATGATCGCCTGCCCCGGCGGCGACTTCTGCGCACTGGCCAATGCACGGTCCATCCCGATCGCCGAGATGATCACCGAGCGATTCCAGGACATGGACGAGCTGCACGACCTGGGCGAGATCGACCTGCACATCAGCGGCTGCATCAACTCCTGCGGCC
>CAYVGD010000140.1:0-7262 GCA_964450095.1 uncultured Polaromonas sp. | reverse complement strand
TTGAGCCGTTGCAAGGAAAACAGGCCCAGCACCACGATGGCCAGCATGACCATGACGGCAAAGACGGGGTTGTTCAGGCTGACGCGGGTGAACCACATGGGCGGGCCTCGGGGAAAGACGCTGGGAAAAGCGGTGGCCGTGCGCGGGCTGCGTGCAGGGCGGCCGGCCTCAAGGGCGGGGGGCCTGGGCGCTGCCCAGGGCGGTGATGCGCGCGGCCAGCCCTTCGCGCAGCGGCCCCACGGTGCCGCGCAGCACCTGGGTGCCCGCTGGCAGGTCCACGGCCACGAGGTCTTCGCCGCCGGCGCTGCCGCGCTCGCCGGTCACCACCGCCAGGTGGCGCACCTGGCCCTGGCTGAGCACCTGCACATAGGGCTGGGGCTTGTCCAGGCGCACGGCCGTGACCGGCACCGCCACCTGCTGGCGCGTTCCCGTGCCCAGCGTGCCCTCGGCAAAGAGGCCCTGGCGCAGGCCCAGCGCCTGGGCCGGCCCCTCCAGGCGCAGATAGGCCAGCACGCTGCGGCTGGCCGCCTGCGCGCTGGGGTTGATGCGCACCAGGCGCGCAGCCACCTCCTGGCTGCTGCCCTCCAGCCGCAGCCGGGCCTGCTGGCCGACGCGCAGCTGCAGCGACTCGGCCGCGCCCACGCTGGCCTCCAGCTCGAGCTCGGAGAGGTCCACGATCTCGACGATGCGCGCATCCACCGACACGCGTTCGCCCGGCTGCGCCAGCCGCTGCGACACCTGCCCGGCCATGGGCGCGCGCAGGACCGCGTCGTCCACGGCCTTGCGCGCCACCTCGGCGGCGGCCAGGGCGGCGCGGTGGTTGGCCTGCGCGGCCTGCAGGTTGGCCAGGGAGGTCTCGAGCGCCGTGCGCGAGATGAAGTTCTGCGCGACCAGGGCCTGGTTGTTGTCCAGCTGCCGCTGGGCGATGTCGAGCTGCGCGCGTGCACTTTCGGCCTGCTGCTGGGCCTGCTGCAGCCGGGCGCGGTACTCGGTGGCGTCGATCTGCGCCAGCACCTGGCCGGCCTGCACCCGGTCGCCTTCGCGCACCGCCAGCCCCTGCAGCTCACCGGCCACGCGCGCCTTGACCACTGCGGTCTGCACCGCCCGCAGTGTTCCGCTCACCGGCAGGCCCAGCCGCAGGTCCACGGCACGTGCCTCGTGGATGTCGCTGGGAGCCAGTTCCACCTCGCTGGCCTGCGTGGCCGCGGGCGGGAGGGGGGCGCTGCGCTTTTGCACGGCGCGCATGGCGGCCAGGCCCAGGGCCAGCAGCACCAGCGCGGCCACGGCCCAGGCCAGGGGGCGCTTGAGGCTCATCGTTGGGTTCCTTCAGATACAGGTCGGGCGGCCAGGCCCCGGGCGATCAGCTCGGCCTGGTCGCTCAGGTAGGCCACGGGGTCCGGCAGCGGGTCGGCGCTCGGGCCCGTGCCCGGGGCCGTGCCCAGTCCCGCACAGTGGCGCGACAGCGCCAGAAAGATCAGGTTCGAGATAACGCCCTGCACCACGTGCTGCACGGGCACCGGCCGGAACTCGCCGCAGGCGATGCCGCGCTCGATCACACGGTGCAGGATGGCGTGGCCGGGTTGTACCACCTCACGGTGGAAGAACTCTGCAATTTCGGGGAAGTTGCTGCCTTCGCTCATCATCAGCTTGCTGATGCCCGAAGCCCGGGTGGCGCCCACCCGCTCCCACCAGCTGAGCATGGCGTGGCGCAGCAACTCGGCGCTGTCGCCCTGGAAGTGCGCGAATTCGGCGTTCCATTCCTCAAAGCGCCCCGAAATGTTCTGCCGCACCACCGCCTTGAACAGCTCCACCTTGCTGGGAAAGTAGAGGAACACCGTGCCCTTGGACACGCCGGCGCGCGCGGCCACCTCTTCCATGCGGGTGGCGGCGAAGCCTTTTTCCACGAAGAGCTCCAGCGCCGCGTCCAGCAGCTCGCCAGGACGAGCGTCCTTGCGGCGCTCGCGTCGCGGGGCGGCCTCGGGAGGGCTGGAGGACAGGTCTGGCAAGTTAATGACTGACAGGTTAGTAAGCCCGACACTCTAGCCGCTCGGCAGGCACCGGTCAAGAAAGCCCCGGCCCCGCGCCCGGCGGCTTCAGCCCAGGCGCAGGGCCAGCCACTCGCGCAGGATGCTGCGGGACTCGTGCAGCCCCTGGGTCGAGGGCAGCCACTCCAGCAGCGGCCTCTCCCGCGGCACCACGAAGCCCATGGGCGCCGGCAGCACCTCGAAGCCGGCCCGCTCGAAATGCCCCTGCGCGCGCGGCAGGTGCCAGGCGTGGCTCACCAGCGCGATGCGGCGCACGCCGGCCGGCCCCAGCAGCGCCTGCAGTTGCTGCGCGTTCTCCTGCGTGTCGCGGGAACGGTCTTCCACCCAGCGCAGTGCCAGGCCCGCGTCCTGTGCGTAGCGCTGCGCCACTTCTGCCTCGGTAGGCATGGCGCTCACTCCGCTGGCGCCCCAGCCCACGCCGCCGGCGAAGGCCAGCGGCAACCCCGAGGCCCTGGCCAGGTGCAAGCCGTAGCGCAGCCGCGCCTCGGTGGCGGCACTCGGTTGGGGGCGGCCGTATTCGGGTGCCAGGGGCCGCAGGCCCCCGCCCAGCACCACGATGGCCTGCACCCCCTGCGCGCGCAGCCTCTGCGTGGACGCCGCAGCCGGCAAGGGCGCGACCTGCGGCAGCGCATGCCGGCCCAGCCACACCGCCACCGCGTGGCAGCTCAGCAGCCAGAGCGCCAGGGCCGCCAGGAGGGCCAGCACCGCGCCCGCGCGCACCCAGCGCCCTGGCCTGCGCCTGGGCCAGGCCAGGGCCAGGCCTGCGGCCAGGATCACCAGCGGCCCCGCCGGGGGCAGCAGCAGCGTGGTCAACAGGGGCTTGAGTTCACCGAGGTTCATCGCGCGGGGTTTCCAAAAAACAAGGCAGCGTGGGGCGCGGTGCCTGCAAGCGCCCGGCCCCCGCGGCCGCGCAGTCACGGCCGCGTTCGCATTGTCGGGCTGCGCGGCTGGCTGTGGCTGGCCGCGCGCACGCCGCGCAGCGGCTGGCGCTAAAGTCGCAGGCCTTTTCAACACATCTTCCGGAGGTCGGCATGGGCCAGCAAGTGCAAACCATCACCCTGGGCGGCGGCTGCTTCTGGTGCCTGGAGGCGGTGTACCTGCAGGTGCGCGGCGTGCTGCGCGTGGAGTCGGGCTACAGCAACGGGCAGGCAGAGCGCCCCAGCTATGAGGCGGTGTGCAGCGGCCGCACCGGCTGCGTCGAGGTGGTGCAGCTGGAGTTCGATGCAGCGCAGATCGGGTTGCGCGAGATCCTGGAGATCTTCTTCGTGATCCACGATCCCACCACGCTCAACCGCCAGGGGCACGACGTGGGCACCCAGTACCGCAGCGGCATCTATTTCCACACGCCCGAGCAGGGCGAGTTCGCCCGCCGATTCGTGGACGAGCTCTCGGCCCAGGGCGCCTTCGGCCAGCCCATCGTCACCGAGGTGCTGCCCCTTGCCGACTACTGGCCGGCCGAGGCCTACCACCAGAACTATTTCCCCCGCCATCCCCACCAGGGCTATTGCGCGCACGTGGTGGCGCCCAAGGTGGAGAAGTTCAGGCGCACCTTCGCCGAGCGCGTGGCCGGCTGAGCACTACGGCTTGCGTGCGTGGCTGGCTCAGCCGCGCAGCCTGCGTGCGTGGCCGGCTGAGCCGCGCAGCTTGCGTGCGCGGGTGCCGCAAGGGCCTGCTGCGCACTGGTGACGGTCCGCGCAGCGGCAAGGCCGGGGGCGAGGGCGAGGTCGTGGAATGTGGGCAGGGGTTGGAGTCCGTGTCAGGGCTTCGCAGGGCCCCGCCTCGCCCCGCTTCTCCTCGCCTCGTGTTGCTCTGTTCCGTTCCGTCCCGTCTCGCGCTGCTCCACCTCGTGCCGCCCCGCGCGGCGCTGCTGCGTGCCCGAGTCTCGTTCCGGTCGGTTGCGTCTCGTCCCGCTACGCACCGCTGCGCTGCGTGCCGCCCCGCGGAGCGCGCGGCTCAGGCGCCACGCTCCTACAGCGGGGCCGGGCAATCGCTCAGGCGCCAAGCCGGGCAGCCGCCACTGTCCGCGCCGACCCGGGCGCCTAGTCTTGGATGGGTCTTCACCCGCTTCCATCCATGCAAAGACGCCAGTTCCACCAGTTCGGCGGCCTGCTGGCTGCCATGCTCGCGCTGCACGGCCGCGCGCATGCGCAGCCGGCGCCGGCCGGCCCGCCTGCCGCAGGCCC
Source organism: uncultured Polaromonas sp. (assembly GCA_964450095.1). Classification (GTDB taxonomy): domain Bacteria; phylum Pseudomonadota; class Gammaproteobacteria; order Burkholderiales; family Burkholderiaceae_C; genus Polaromonas. The sequence continues at coordinate 3,034 of CAYVGD010000140.1, read as the reverse complement.
CAAGACCGGCCCGGCCATGGGCACCAACCTCTCGGGCATGGAGTGGGCTCGGCCCGGCCTGCGCACCAGCGCCAGTTCGCTGCCGAACCTGCATTTCACCGTGCCGCGCCGGGCCGAGGTGGCCTACCTCGCCAGCCAGGGCTTTCTCAAAAACCGGCTGCCCATCCAGTGGGAACTGCTGCAGCCCGTGCTGTACGACACGCCGACCAATCCGGTGGCGCGCGCCGCCCTCGGCCAGCCCGGCGCCTTCCATGCGGGTTATGCCGGCTACATCACCGCGGTGCTGGATGCGCATGCCGCCGTCGGGGCGCGCTGCATCCTGGACCTGCACAACTACGGCCGTTACCGGGACTTTCGTTGGCAGCCCGACGGCTCGGTGCCCGGCCTCACCGTGCCGCCCGACCCGCTGGTGCGTCCCTACACCACCGACCGCTCGCAGGTGCAGGAACGCATCATCGCGCTGGCGCCCGGCGCCAGCCTCACGCTGGCGCATTTCACCGACCTCTGGGTGCGCGCGGCGCGACTGTGGCGCGGCCACCCCGGCCTGGGCGGCTATGGCCTCATGAACGAGCCGCACGACCTGCCGCCGCCGGGCGGCACCCAGAGCACCGGCGGCAACGAAGACCTCACCATCTGGCCGCGCTTTGCGCAGGCGGCCGTCCGCGCGATCCGGCAGGTCGATGCGTCCACGCCCATCTATGTCTCGGGCAACAGCTGGAACTCGGCCATGACGCTGGCCACGCGCAACCCCGGCTTTCCGCTGCAGGGCAGCAACCTCGTCTACGAGGTGCATCTTTACCTGGACGCCTACAGCAACGGCCAGGCCTTTGACTTCGATGCGGAGCTGGCCAAGAACTTCAGCGCCGGCTTCGGCGTGGGCCGCATCCATCCGGACACCGGGGTGGACCGGCTGCGCATGGCCACCGCCTGGGCCGCCGCGCGCGGCGTGCGGCTGGCGCTCACCGAGATCGGCATGCCGCTGGACGACGAGCGCTGGCAGGAGATGTTCGAGCGTACGCTCGCGCACGCCCATGCCAGCGGCGTGGAGGTCTACAGCTGGATGGGGGGCAGCCACTGGCCCATCCGCAACTACGCCATCAACCACGTGCCCGGCTGGCACCAGGACCGCACGCTGGAGCCGCGCGTGGCCGGCCCCATGAAGAAGGTGGCCGGCATCTCGCGCGTGGCCCTGTTCGACGCCGGCCCGGGCCATGTGGCGCCGGGGGAGGCGGTGGAGATCACGCTGGAAGCCCGCGGCCACCTGGCGCAGCCGCTGCGCGTGCAGCTGAGCGCCAGCGCCGGCGCGCTCGAGCGCAGCGAGCTGACCCTGCCCGCCGGCGTGCACAGCCAGGCGCGCTTTCGCTACACGCCTGCGCCCGACCGCGTGTCCACGCTCAGCTATGCCGTGCTGGCCCCGGGCGTGCCACCGCCGCCACCGCGCCGCATCTCGGCCCTGGCCGACCCGGTGGGCCACGCCCGGCAGGATCTGGCCGATGCGGCCGCGGCCATCCTGGCCCGCCAGCGCGCCAGCCTCTGGAACATGGAGCACGCGCACACCGATTACCTGCTCGGCCGGCCCGCGCGGGAGGGCGAGCCGGTGCGCGCCGTGGCCGATGCCGGCTTCGGCGGCGACCCGGACAACGCCATGGACATGCTCAACTGGATCAACCGCGACCTGCCCACCGGCGGCCGCATGCAGCCCCCGGTGCTGCGCACCCTGGGCGGGCGGCGCTGCACCGACCACAGCGCGCCCCACACCTGGGGCCTGTGGTGCAAGAAGAGCGTGCCCACGCCCGGTGTCCAGCCGCAGCCGCGCAACCGCGCGCCCTACGACCTGGAGGACGCGCATTTCGTCATCGCCGCCGTGGTGCCCCCCGTGGTGCCCACGGTCGGGGTGGTGTTCCAGGCCTCGCAGGCCGAGGCCCGGCATTGCTCGGAAATCCGCATCTCCCGCGGCCAGCCGCAGTTGCGCTTCGTGGATGCGCGCGGCCAGGTGGTGCAGATCACCAGCGCGCAGCGGCTCGTACCACGCCAGCCCGTGGTGCTCACGCTCACCAGCGCCCCGGGGGCGCAGCGGCTGCGCGTCAACGGCGAGGTCATGGCCAGTGCCTCGGCCGGCTTTTCGCCCAGCGTGTTCTCGCAGATGCTCATCGGCTGGGGCTTTCTCGACCACTTTCCGGTCGACAGCTTCGGCGGGCAGGTGTTCGCCGTGGTGGCCGGGCGGGGCCTGCCCAGCGGTGCGGAGCTGGAGGTGCTGGAGCGCTACCTGGCCCGGCTGGCGGGCCTGGCCGGCTGAGCCCGGCAGGCCCTGGGGCGGAGGCTGACGCCGCGCCGGGGCGGCTTCTGCTGGAGGCCGGCCGCCCGCCGGTCTAGCCTGCAGGCTTTAAGGCCACCCACGCTCAGAAAGGAAAGGCAAGACCATGATGTCAAGCCATGGAGATCTTTGGCAGGGGATGTCGCGGCTGCAGCGCGATCTGGACCAGTTGTTTCGCCCCGCCGCCACCAGCGGCCTGCGCGCCCAGCCGCGCCAGGCGTTCCCCGTGATCAACGTGGGCAGCACGCCCGAGGCGGTCGAGGTGCTGGCCCTGGCGCCCGGCGTGGAGCCTTCCCGGCTGGAGGTGACGGTGGACAAGGGCGTGCTGGTGATCTCGGGCGAGCGCGCCAGCGAGTTGCCCGAGCCCGGAGGCGGCATGACGGTCTATGCGCAGGAGCGCTTTCGCGGCGGCTTCAAGCGCGTGATCGCACTGCCCGACGACGTGGACACCCAGCGCGTGGAGGCCAGTTGCAAAGACGGGCTGCTGCGCATCCGCGTGCCGCGCCACGAGGCCGCGCGCCCCAGGCGCATCCAGGTGCAGTGATCCCCCGTTCCCGCCCTCGAAGGAGCCCCGCCATGCCAACGAACCAGCCGTCATCCTCTTCCCCCCAGCCCTCCACGTTCCGGCCCGAAGGCGCAGGCGCCGAGTACGGCGAGGCGGGGGATCCGCATCCCAGCGACGCGCCGCAGGACCCGCCGCAAGCTGGCGCGAGCCTGCAG
>CAYVGD010000139.1:0-7264 GCA_964450095.1 uncultured Polaromonas sp. | reverse complement strand
TACTCCAGGTGCGTGAGGACCAGCTCGCCCACGGTGGTGTTGCGCTGCGCAGTGACGGCAGTGCCATCTTTTTCCAGCTTTTCCTCCAGGCGCTTGGCCCAGGAGCGGGCCAGCTCTTCCGTGGGGAAGGTCTTGGACTCTGAGAACACAACGACGCCGTTTTGCTTCTTGCGCACCTGGATGAACCAGCTCTTGCCGCGCTTTTTGGGCTCTGCCATGTTGGACCTTTCTTGCTCGTTCTTGGTATTGTTACGGGTTGGCCAATGCGTGATGCGCTGATGCACTTTGGCCAGTGCATCAAGCCTGGATGATGCACTATTTGATGCACTTGCACCACCGAAATGCCCGGTGATGCACTGTTATCCACAGATTTTGGCCGGGAAGCGACAAGCGAGGAAAGTATGAAAGAGCAGAAAAATCAAGGGGTTAGCGGGGTTTTGCCGTACAGGAGAATTTCCATTGCACCGATGATGGACTGGACGGACCGCCATTGCAGGTATTTCCACCGCCTGCTCTCGCGCCGGGCACTGCTCTACACCGAGATGGTGACCACCGGTGCGCTGTTGCACGGCGACGTGCCGCGGCACCTGGCCTTCAACGAGGAGGAACACCCGGTGGCGCTGCAGTTGGGCGGCAGCGAGCCACTCGACTTGGCCCAGGCTGCCCGGCTGGGCGCGCAATGGGGCTATGACGAGATCAACCTCAACTGCGGCTGTCCCAGCGAAAGGGTGCAGCGCGGCGCCTTTGGCGCCTGCCTCATGGCCGAGCCGCAGACCGTGGCCGCTGGCGTCAAAGCCATGCGGGACGCGGTGGACCTGCCGGTGTCTGTCAAGCACCGCATCGGCATCGACAAGGTCGAAAGCTACGGCTTCGTGCGCGACTTCGTGGGCACCGTGGCAGAGGCGGGCTGCGGTATCTTCATCGTGCATGCGCGCAACGCCTGGCTCCAGGGCCTGTCGCCGAAGGAAAACCGCGAGATACCGCCGCTGCGCCACGCGCTGGTGCACCAACTCAAACGGGACTTCCCGGCGCTGGTGATCGGCATCAACGGCGGCATCACGCAAAGCGCCCAGGTGGCCGAGCACCTGGCGCAGGTCGACAGCGTCATGGTGGGCCGGGAGGCCTACCACAACCCCTGGTGGCTGGCCTCCTGGGACGCGCAGTTCCTGGGCGGCACCCAGGAGCCTGCCACGCGAGAAGCCGTTGAAGAGGCCATGGTGGCCTACATGGAACGCCAGGCCGGTGAAGGCGTGCCCTGGGCCTCGGTCGCGCGGCACATGCTGGGCCTGTACCACGGCCAGCCCGGGGCCCGCCGCTGGCGCCAGGTGTGGAGCGACCACCGCCTGAAGGCGCTGCCCCCGCGCGAGGTGTCCGCGCTCGCCCGCCAGGCGCTCCGGCAAGGCCAAGCGCCCGCCCTGGCTTGAGGCCAGTTCCCTGGGTTGCCCCGCAGGGGCTTGCGCCAGGGGCTGTGCTGACCTGATGCACCCGGCCCGGAGCGAGGTATCTGAAGCACCAGACCCGAAGCCTGAAGCCTCGGCCCGTGCCAAGCAGAGCCGAGCCTCAGCCTCAGCTTCTTCCTGAAGCGCGAAGCCACCTCCTGACCAGCAAAGCGGCCGACTGCCGGTGGACCCGCGGCGTTCGAGGGGCCACCCACCCCGTCTGGGCCGGGGCCGCGCTTGTCATGCATCTGACATGCGCATGACACGGCGCTGTCACCGGAGCGCCCAAGAATCTCAGCCATTGAACTCAAGGGCTGAGATGCACCCCTCCACCGTTTCCCTCCCAGCAGCCCATGCGTCTGCAGCCAATGAGTCTGCAGCCAATAAGCCTGCAGCCAACAAGCCTGCAGCCCATGCGCCGGCGGCCGATGCCTCCCCTGCCGGCAGCGCGCGGGCGCGGTCAGCGCCCTGCCTTCACCCGGCTGTGATGCGGGTGCTGCGCCGCACCGCGCTGGACCTCGCCTCCACCCCTGGGGGCCTTCGTTTCGTCCCCGGTTCGCGCCCCTGGTTGGAAGGCCTGGGCGCCGCCGCCCGCCCCGCACGCTGACCCCCTGAGGAGCTTCCCCATGAACGAGCCGCTCATCCTGGCGCCGTCTGCGTCCCCCCTGGGGCAAGCCGCTTTGGCGCCCCCGTCCCGGGTTCTGCTTTCTCCTGAAGTGGCGCAGCCAGGCCCACCGCAGCATGCGCCCGCAGGCCAGGGCTTGGCGGTGAGTTGGGCGCGCCACCAGGACGAGGTGCGCCAGGCCCAGCGCCTGCGTTACGAGGTGTTCTGCCAAGAAATGGGCGCGCGGCTGAACACGACCCTGCCCGGGCACGACGTCGACCTGTTCGACGACTACTGCGAGCACCTGCTGGTGCGCGAGCCGGGCACGCAGCAGGTGGTGGGCACCTACCGCGTGCTCACGCCGGCGCAGGCGCGCCGCGTCGGCAGCACATACAGCGACCTGGAGTTTGACCTCACCCGCCTGCGGTCGCTGCGCGAACGCATGGTGGAACTGGGCCGCAGCTGCGTGCACCCGGCTCATCGGCAGGGCGGCGTGATCCTGGCGCTGTGGGGCGCGCTCATGCAGTTCATGGAACGCAACCAACTCGACACCATGATCGGCTGCGCCAGCATTCCCATGCAACACCAAGGCATTGCCGGTGGCCATGCAGCGGCCAGCATCTGGCGGCAGCTGCGCCAGAGCCACCTGGCGCCCATTGAGTTCCAGGTGCTGCCGCGCCTGCCGCTGCCAGTGGCACAGCTGGACGACACGCTGCAGGTCGAGCCGCCGGCACTGATCAAGGGCTACCTGCGCCTGGGTGCCCGTGTGCTGGGCGCCCCGGCCTGGGACCCGGATTTCCACACGGCGGACCTGCCCATGATGATGCGCATCGCCGACCTGCCTTTGCGCTACCGGCGCCACTTTTTCGCCGCTGCGCCATGAGAGGCTGGCACCGGAGGCCGCCCCTGAAGTTGCAGGTTGTCACCGATCTGTCATTCGGCTGCCATAGATTCCACGGCAGAGATCAAAGGAAGGTTCATGCCCGCATCCAAACGCGCTCCCGTGGCCCGCAGAAAAGCAGGTAGCCCGCTGGCCACGGCCTCTGAGGAGAGCGTGGCGCTGCTCAGCCGCGACCGCAGCATCCTGGCCTTCAACGAGCGGGTGCTGCACATGGTCACCCGAGAGGACGTGCCGCTGCTCGAGCGGCTGCGTTATCTCAGCATCGTTTCTTCCAACCTGGACGAATTCTTCGAAGTGCGCTTTGCCCCGCACCTGTCGGCCCTGCGCAGCGGTGTGGCCCCGCACGCCACGCAGGAAGTGGTGCAGGCCGCGCATGAACTGGTGGAGCGCCAGTACCAGCTCTACAACGAATCGGTCATGCCCGAGTTCGCGCGGCAGGGGATCCGGCTGCTGTCGCACAGCGAGCGCAACGCCGCGCAGCGCCGCTGGGTGCGCGCGCATTTCCTGCGCGAGGTGCGGCCGCTCCTGGTGCCGGTGAGCCTGGACCCTTCGCACCCCTTTCCGATGGTGGCCAACAAGTCGCTGAACTTCATCGTGCGCCTGGCCGGCAAGGACGCCTTCGGCCGCGAGAACGACATCGCCATCGTGAAAGTGCCGCGCGTGCTGCCGCGCATCACGGCGCTGCCTGCGCGGCTGTGCGGCGGCGAACGTGCCTATGTGATGCTCACCAGCGTGGTCCGCTCGCACCTGGAGGATTTGTTCCCCGGCCGCAAGGTGCTGGAGTTTTCGCAGTTTCGCGTCACCCGCAACACCGACCTGGACGTGCAGGAGGACGACGTGGACGACCTGCGCCGGGCCCTGCGCGCCGAGCTCGAGCACCGCCAGTTCGGCCAGGCGGTGCGGCTGGAGGTCTCGGCGTCCTGCTCGGAGTACCTGTTCGATTTCCTGCTGGCCCAGTTCGAACTGCCTGCGGCCTGCCTGTACCGGGTGCACGGTCCGGTGAACCTGGTGCGCCTGTCGCAGTTGGTGGACCTGGTGAACGACCCGGCGCTGCTGTGGCCGGCCTACCTGCCGCGCGCCAGCGCGGCGGCCGCGTCGGGCGAGTCGATGTTCGACCAGCTGCAGCGCGCCGACATCTGCCTGCACCAGCCTTTCGAAAGCTTCGAGACCGTGCTGGCCTTCCTGCGCGAGGCGGTGGCCGACCCGCAGGTGCTGGCCATCAAGCAGACCATCTACCGCACGGGCGCCGACTCCGAGATGATGCAGCTGCTGCGCGAGGCGGTTCGCCGCGGCAAGGAAGTCATGGTGGTGGTGGAGCTCAAGGCGCGCTTTGACGAAGAGGCCAACATCAACTGGGCCGAGATGCTGGAGGCCATTGGCGCGCAGGTGGTCTACGGCGTGCTGGGCCTGAAGACCCACGCCAAGATGCTGCTGGTCACCCGGCGCGAGGGCCGCAGCCTCAGGCGCTACGGGCACCTGTCCACCGGCAACTACAACCCGCGCACCGCCCGGCTCTACACCGACGTGAGCCACCTCACGGCCGATGTGCAGCTCACCCAGGACATGGAACATGTGTTCTACCACCTGGCCAGTCAGGGGCGGCTGCCCGCGCTCAAGCACCTGCTCATGGCGCCCTTCATGCTGCACCGCAAGCTCGTGGAGCTGCTGGAGACCCTGGGCGCCGCCGCCGCTGCGGGACAGGCCACGCGGGTGGTGGCCAAGATGAACGCGCTCACCGACGAGGGCCTGATCCGCGCGCTGGTGCAGGCCGGCCGCAAGGGCGTGCAGATCGACCTCGTTGTGCGCGGCGCCTGCATGCTGCCCGCGGGTCTGCCTGGCATGACAGAGAACATCCGCGTGCGCTCGGTGATCGGCCGCTTCCTGGAGCACTCGCGCCTGTTTTACTTTCAGGCCGGCGACCTTGAAAAGCTCTACCTCTCCAGCGCCGACTGGATGAACCGCAACATGTTCGGCCGCGTGGAGGTGGCCTGGCCCGTCACCGATCAGGCGCTGCGCCAGCGCCTGATCGAGGAATGCCTGCTGCCTTACCTGCACGACACGCAAGATGCCTGGGAACTGGGACCGGACGGGCGCTACCAGAAGGTGCAGCCGGTCGGCCGCCAGCGGCGCCAGGGCGCGCAGTCGGCGCTCATGCTGCGCCACGGATTGCGCGCAGGCCGTGGCAACTGAGGCGAAGGCAAAGGGCAGCCCATGGACCTGATCCTCTGGCGCCATGCCGACGCGCAGGAACTGGAACCAGGCGTTTCGCCCGCCGATGTGTACCAGCGCGACCTCGAGCGCGCACTCACCGGGCGGGGGCAGAAGCACGCGGCCCGCATGGCCGGCTGGCTGGACACACAGCTCAGCGACACCGCCCGCATCCTGGTGAGCCCGGCGGTGCGTTGCCAGCAGACCGCGCTCAACCTCGGCCGCAAGTTCAGGACCTGTGAGCAGCTCGCCCCCGGCGCCAGTGCGCAGGCCCTGCTGGCGGCTGCACATTGGCCGGAAAGCCGCCATCCCGTGGTGGTGGTGGGGCACCAGCCGACGTTGGGCCAGGCCGCGGCGCTGCTGTTGGGTCTGCCGCAGACGGAGCTGTCCATCCGCAAGGGCGCGCTCTGGTGGCTGCGCCGCCGCGAGCGCGACGGACAGCAGCAGACCGTGCTGCTCACGGTCCAGTCGCCCGACTTTCTCTGAACCGCAGCGGCCGGCGACCCTCGGCCTGGGGCAGAGCCCGGGCCGCGCGGGGTCAGCGCTTTGGCAGCGAGCCGCAAGCCGCCCTCGCCGGGGTGCAACCTCAGGCCGCAGGGCGGCCGGTCTTGATGCTGGGCACGCACGCCAGGCGCGCCAGGAAGGCCGCATCGCTCATGGCGGCCAGGGCCTGGATGCCGGCGCGCAGCAGTTCGCTCTTCTTGGGTGTGCGTCCCAGTCGGGCGGCCCGCTGCTTGAGCAAATCGATCACCTCGTATTCGCTCTTGGGGATGGTGAAGCTGTCGCGCACCAGCTTGGGCTTCTTGGCTTTTTCCACCGGCTTGACGGCCTGGGCGCCCGACGCGCTCTGGGGCAGCGCCGGGCGGGTGGCTTGAGCGGCCTTGCCAGCTTTTGCCGCCTTTGCCTTGGCTGGGGCCACCGCTGGGGCCACCGGTGGGGCGGCCGCTGCGCGCTTGGCCGCTTTGCCCGAAGGCTGGGTCAGGGCCGTGACCAGCGCACCTGCGGGTGGCTGGGCGGCTGGCTTCGCTGAGCCTGGGGCCTTGGGGCGGGGTCGGGCGGCGGCCTTGGAAGCCGCAGCAGCAGGGGTGGTGGCCGCCGCGCCGGACTGCCTGCTCTTGGCGGCAGGGCGGCGTGCGGCAGGTCGTGCGGCGGTGAGCTGTGCGGCGGTGGGCCGGGCTTGAAGGCGGGGCAGGGCAGGCTTGCGGTCGGCGGCCATCGGAGTTCCTTTGAAAACGGTATAAACCGTTTATACCGTTGAGTTGGCGGCCGTCAAAGCGTGCCGGCGGACAAGGCATGCCTCTCAATGTGTGCCACTCGATGTGTGCCGCCCGAAGCGGGCTGCTCGAAGTCTGCCGCCCGGAGCGGGGCGCCCGTCCATGCGCTGGGGCTGCGCCGATGCGCGGCTGGTGCGGTGGCCTCAGCCGCCTTCGATCTCCAGGGGGGAGGGTGTTTTCTGCCAGGCCAGGGCTTCCTCGCGCAGCAGGTGGGCCGACTGCGGGTAGCTCTCGGCCCAGCCCGGGCGCAGACTCAGGGCCAGGCCGGAGGCGGTGCGCTTGAGCTCCAGGCCTTGCAGGTCGGGGTCCACCCGTGCGTGGGCCAGGATCACGGCCAGGCGCAGCGCCAGCAGCTGCCGCACGAACACCTCGTCGCCCAGGTGGGGCGCGAGCTTGCGCAGCTTGCCACGGTGGCCCAGCACCAAAAGGCTCAGCCGGTGGAGTTCTTCCAGCGCAAAGCCGGGCGCGTCGGCGTTGTCCAGGATGTAGGCCCCGTGCTTGTGGTGGTCGTGGTGCGAGATGTGGCAGCCGATCTCGTGCAGCTGCGCGGCCCAGTCGAGCTTGCGCTCCAGCCGGGGGTAGTCCTCCACCTCGGGGGGCACCATCGCCAGCAGGCTTGTCGCAATGCCGCTGACGCGCTGCGCCTGCACGAGGTCCACGCCGAAGCGGCGCCGCAAGCGCTCGACGGTGCGGCCGCGCAGATCGGTCTGGCTGTGTTCGCGGTCCAGCAGGTCGTACAGCGCGCCGTGCCTGAGTGCGCCCTGCGCGGCGTACAGGGTGTCGATGCCCAGCAGGTCGAACACCGCGCGCAGGACGCTCACGCCGCCGCCGATCACGG
>CAYVGD010000138.1:0-7307 GCA_964450095.1 uncultured Polaromonas sp. | reverse complement strand
TTCACGCCAGCGCAGGGCTCGTCGAGCAGCACGAGGTCGGGCTCGGCCATGAAGGCCATGGCGATGTCCACCAGCTTTTGCTGGCCGTAGCTGAGCGTGCCGGCCGGCTTGTCGGCCACATGCCGGATGCGAAAGCGCTCGATCAGTTCATCGGCGCGCGGGCCCAGCCCGGAATCGGGGGGGGCGAACATGCGGCTCAAGAGGTTGCCGCGGTGTTCCTGGGCCGCCACGATCAGGTTGTCGCGCACGGTCATCTTGCCGAACACCTGCAGGGTCTGGAAGGTCCGGCCCACGCCGCGGCGACTGAGCTCCAGCGGCGACAGCCCGGTGATGTCCCGCCCGGCCAGCTCGATCCGGCCCGCGTCGGCCCGGATCTGGCCGAGCACGCTGTTGAACATGGTGGTCTTGCCCGAACCGTTCGGGCCGATGACGCCAAAGATCTCGCCGGGCATGACCTCGAAGGAAACGCCGGCCACGGCCTGGATGGCGCCATACGCCTTCTTGAGGCCCGACACCTTGAGCAGTGGCGGGTTCATGTGGACTGCTCCTTCATGCGGCTGGCGCTGGCGGCGCGCAGCGCCGATGCTTCACGGGACTGGCGGCGTGCCTTGATCCGGTCGGGGATGCTGAGGAGGCCGTCCGGCAGCCACACCATCATCACCATCACCGCCGCGCCAAAGAGCGGCAGGTACCACGCGGCCACCCCGGGCACATCGCGCAGCCACTCGGGCAGCACCACGCCCACGGCGGAACCGAGCACCGGCCCCAGGAAGTAACCGGCGCCGCCCACCACCACCATGAGGTACATCATGATGGAGGCGGCCACACTGAAGGGCGCCGGCTCGATGAACTGCACCAGGCTGGCGAACAGCGCACCGGCCACGCCCGCGTAGGCGGCGCCGATGGCAAACGCCAGCAGGGTGTAGTTGCGGATGTCCAGCCCCAGGCTTTCGGCGCGGATCGGGTTGTCGCGCAGGGCCTTGAACGCCTTGCCCCAGGGTGAGCGCAGCAGGCCCCACAGCAGCGCCGAGAGGGTCACGGTCATCGCCAGCACGAAGTAGTAGTAGGCGTGGTTGCCCTCGAGCGAGTGGCCCAGCAACGAGGGCCTGGCGATGTTGTTGATGCCGAAGGTGCCGCCTGTCAGCCATTCCTCGTTGCGGATCACCAGCCACACCGCCGTGTTGAAGCCCAGGGTGGCAAAGGCCAGGTAGATGGCCTGCACCCGCAGCGCCGGGAAGCCCAGCGCAAGGCCGACGATGAAGCAAAGCAAGGCCGCAGCCGGCAGGCCCAGCCAGAAGCTGAAACCCGCCTTCATCAGGATGGCCACGGTGTAGGCGCCAATGCCGAAGAACGCGGCATGGCCGAGCGACTTCTGGCCGGCATAGCCTGTGGTGAGGTTCAGGCCCATGATGGCGATGATGAACACCAGCCAGTAGGTCAGCAGGTACACGCCGTAGTTCTTCAGGTGCTGCGGCGCCACCAGCATGAAGGCCGTGCCCAAAAGCCCGGCGGCCCAGAGAAGTTTCTTCATACCTTGCGCTCCTCCTTGCGGCCGAGCAGGCCCTGGGGCTTGAAGAGGATCACCACCATGAAGATGACCAGCGCCACGGCATCCTTGTAGGCAGGCGAGATGTAGGCGGCCGCCAGGTTCTCGCACACACCCACGATCAGGCCGCCCAGCAGAGCGCCCCCGGTGTTGTTGAAGCCGCCGATGATGGCGGCAAAGAACGCCTTGGTGCCCAGGCCCTCGCCCATGTCGAACTTGGCAAGGTAGGTGGGCGTGACCAGCAGCGCCGCCGCGGCGGCCAGCGCCGCATTGATGGCGAAGGTAAAGAAGATCATCCGCGGCACGTTGATGCCCAGCACGGCCGCGCTTTCCGTGTTCTGCGCCACGGCCTGCATGGCGCGGCCCGTGATGGTGCGCGCCAGGAAGGCGCGCGTGCCGGCCACGATCAGCATGGCCACGGCGAAGGTGCCCAGGTCCTGCAAGCTGATGACCACGCCACCGATGTGAAAGAGCTTGTCGGCAAAGAGGCCGGGGAAGGGATGCGCCTCGGCGCTGTAGCCGGCGCGCACGCCGTTGCGCAGCACGATGGCCAGGCCGATGGTGGCCACCACGATGGGCATCATCCCGTACTTGAACAGGGGATCGACCACGCCGCGCTTGAACAGCCAGCCCAGCACGAGCACGGACGTCACCACCGACAGCGCAAAGCTCGCCAGCATGGGCAGGCCCAGGGCCAGGAAGCCCAGCATCATGAAGGCCGGCAGCATCACGAATTCGCCCTGGGCGAAGTTGATGGTGCCCGAGGCTTGCCACAGCAGGGCAAAACCCAGCGCGGCCAGCGCATAGATGCTGCCCGTGGCCAGGCCCGAGAAAAACAGTTGGAGGAAGTCGGTCATGAAAAGGTGCGCCGGGGAAAGGAAAGCCGCATCAAGGCACGGGGCAAGGCGGAGGGCGCCCGCCCCGGGCGCCGGGCAAGGGCCCGGCGCCGGGGGTCAGGCGGCCTTTACTTCTTGGCTGGCGCCTTGGCGGGCGCGGCAGCCACGATGGGGCCACCCAGCGGCGGCAGCACCGCCACCACCTCCTGCTTGCCGTTCTTGACTTCGACCAGGTAGCTCTCACGATCGAGGTCGCCGTTCTGGTCAAAGCGCACGTCCATCAGGATGCCGGGGTGCTGCTTGGCGCTCAGCGTCAGGCCCTTCATGGTCTGGGCCACGGCCTTGCGGTCGAGCTTGCCGACCTTCTCGATGGCCGCCTTCAGCGTGTACATGCCGGTGTAGCCCTTGATGCCGTTGTGGTCCGAGATGTAACGGTAGTCCTGGTAGAACTTGGCCTTGAACTTGAGCATGTCGGGGTTGGGCGCATCGACCGTCAGGCCCACGTGGGCGACGGCACCGTTGGCCGACTCGCCCGCCAGCTCGATCACCTTCTGGCCGGTGAGCGTGGTCTCGCCGATGATGGGCTTGTTCCAGCCCTGCTTGCGCAGTTCGCGCAGGATGCGGGCGGACTCTTCCTCGTTGGAGTAGACGAACACCGCATCTGCGTTGCTCTGCTTGGCACGCAGCACGGCGGCGGAGAAGTCCACCTGGCTGGGCTCGGTGGAAATCTCGGTGGCGATCTTGGTGGGCGAGTTGGCCAGGGCCTTCTTGATCATGTCCAGGCCGCCTTTGCCGAAGTCGTTGTTCACGAAGACCACGGCCAGGTTCTTCACCTTGGCCTGGTCGGCGATGTAGCGCGCCACCTTGGGCATGGCGGTGGCCTGGGTGAAGCTGGTGCGGAAGATGTACGGGTTGCCCTGCTGCGTGACGGCAGCGGCCTCGCCACCGGTGAAGTTGGGCACCTCCGCGCGGCGGCTCTCGGCCATGCTGACCATGATGGAGCCGGAAAACACGGGGCCGAAGATGGCGAACACGCCGTCGTCCACGGCCTTTTGCGTCAGGCCCTTGGCCACGCCCGGGTTGCTCTGCGTGTCAGAGGTGACGGTCTGCACCTTCTTGCCCAGGATGCCGCCTGCGGCGTTGATTTCCTTGACGGCCAGTTCCACCCCGTTCTTGAAGTTGGTGCCGGCCGTGGCGCCACCGCCCGAGAGCTCGACGATGTTGGCGATCTTGATGACGTCCTGGGCCAGCACGCTGCCGGCACATGCCAGCAGGGAGCCGGCGGCCAATGTTTTCAGGGCAAAACGCTTGTTCATGGTGTGTGTCTCCTCGGGATGGGGTCCGCTTGCGAGCGGGGAAAAGCCAGGCGGCGGGCCCGAACCACGGGGTGTATCCCGGGCATGACCGAGCTGGTGCGCAAAAGACTGTAGCGGTCGACCCTGGCCTTTTTGCCCAGCAACGGGCGTGTTGCGCGATCAACGAACGGTTGTGTTCGATAATCGAACGGTTTGCGGGTTTTTCCTTGCCGTGACATTGCCATGACCTTTCCTGCCGCCGACCTGCCCGTCGCCCAACCCCCGCCCGAAAACGCGCCTGCGCTGGAGCGGCGCGACTGGATCGCCGGCCTTGAAAAGGGCTTGGCCGTGATCGAATGCTTCGATGCAGACCATTCCCGGCTCAATGCCAGCCAGGTCGCGCAGCGCTGCGGCCTCACCCGCACCGCGGCGCGGCGCTACCTGCTGACCTTGCAGCACCTGGGCTTCATCCAGGGTGACGGACGCCTGTTCTGGCTCACGCCGCGGGTGCTGCGCCTGGGGCAGGCCTACCTGGAATCGGCGCGGCTGCCGCGCGTGGTGCAGCCCTACCTGCAGCGGGTCACAGCGGGCACGCAGGAAAACGCATACGTGAGCGTGCTCGATGGCAACGACATCGTCTACGTGGCCCGTAACGGCTCCAACCGCGCCATGAACATCGGCTATGTGCTGGGCGCCCGGGTGAAGGCCGAAGTGACGGCCGCAGGCATGCTGCTGCTGGCCATGCGGGACCCGTCCTGGCTGGACGCCTGGCTGGCCACGCACCAGCTGAGCGTCTACACGCCCTTCACCATCAGCAGCAAGGAAAGGCTCAAGCTCGAACTGGCCCGGGTGCGCACCCAGGGCTGGGCCTTGTCGGAGCAGCAGCTGGACCTGAATTTCCGAGGCATTGCCGTGCCGCTGCGCGACCGCCACGGGCAGGTGCAGGCCGCACTCTCGGTGACCATTCCGATGGGGCACGAGTCCACCGAGGACGCGGTGCGCCGCGTGCTGGGGGTGCTCAGCGAAACCGCGCAGGCCATGCGGCACCTGGTGTGAGCCGCCAGCTTCACCGGCAAAGTGGGCGTATGTCTGCCCTGGCCCTGGCCAGGCACTAGCCTGGCACTGGCCCGGTCCTGGCCCTGGGCCCGGGCCCCAGGCGAGCGCCACGGGACCGATCGGCGGGCGGCTTCGGCTCAGCCCTGCAGCAGTGCCCACACCCGTGCAGGTGTCAGCGGCATTTGCAGCCGGCTGCACAGCTCGGGCCGACCGGCGCGCGCCAGCGCATCGGCCACCGCGTTGACCACCGCCGGCGTGGCGCCGATGGTGCCCAGCTCACCCACGCCCTTGACGCCCAGCGGGTTGTTCTTGGACGGCACGCCCTGGTCCATCTCGGTCACGAACAGGGGCGTGTCGCTGGCCCGGGGGGCGGCGTAGTCCATGAGGCTGCCGGTGAGCAGCTGGCCGCTGCCCGGGTCGTACACCATGGCTTCGCACAGCGCCTGGCCGATGCCCTGCACCGCGCCACCGTCGAGCTGGCCGCGCACGATGGTGGGGTTGACCACGCGGCCCACGTCGTTCATGGAGGCATAGGCCACCACGGCCACCTCGCCCGTCTGGGGGTCGAGCTCTACCTCGGCCACATGGCAACCGTTGGGCCAGCTCGGGCCGTCGGCGGCGCTGGTCGAATCCATGAAGATGCGCTGCTCGCCCTGGCGCGCCGCCAGTTCGAAGAGCCCGATGGACAGGTCCGTGCCGGCCACGCGAAAGCGCCCGGCTTCGTACACGATGTCGGCCTCCGCGGCCTCGAGCTCGCGCGCGGCCAGCGCCCGGCCATGGGCCAGGGTGCGGTCTGCGCCCACCTTCACGGCCGAGCCGCCGGTGAACAGCGATCGTGAGCCGGCCGAGCCGAAGCCATCGCCGCGGTCGGTGTCGCCCAGCACCACGCGCACCTGCTCCAGCGGCACGCCGAAGGCATCGACCACCAGCTGCGCCAGCGTGGTAGCGATGCCCTGCCCCATGGGCATGACGGCGGAGAAGACCTCGATGACGCCGTCGGCCTGCACCGAGAGCGTCACACGCTCTTCCATGGCGTTGCCGCCGGTCCACTCGAGGAAGGTGGCCAGGCCCAGGCCGCGCCACTTGCCGCGCGCTGCGGATGCGGCCGCACGCTGGCCAAAGCCGTGCCAGTCGGAAAGCGCGAGGCCCTGGTCGAGGATCGATTCGAAGTGGCCCACGTCGTAGGTCTGGCCCATCGGGTTGCGGTAGGGGAACTGCGCGGGCTGGATGAAGTTGCGGCGGCGCAGCTCGGTGCGGTCCAGCCCCATCTGGCGCGCCGCCTCGTCCATGAGCCGCTCGATGATGAAGATCGCCTCGGGCCGGCCGGCGCCGCGGTAGGCGCCGGTGGGCGCGCAGTTCGTCATCACGGCCTGGAAGTGAAAGTCGATCAGCGGGATGTCGTACACGCTGGTCTGCACCCAGGGGCCGATGCGCAGCTGGATGGCCACCCCCGTGCCTGTCGGGTAGGCGCCCACATTGGCGGCCGAATGCACGCGCAGCGCCAGCACCTTGCCCGTGGCATCGAGCGCCAGCTCGGCGCGGGTCTGCAGGTCGCGGCCGTGGGTGGTGGCCAGAAAGTCCTCGCTGCGCTCGGCGGTCCATTTCACGTTGCCCTGCAGCGCGTGCGCGCACCAGGCGGTGACGATGTCTTCAGGGTAGGTGGCGGTCTTCATGCCAAAGCCGCCGCCCACGTCGCCCACCACCACGCGCACGGCCGGGCGGGGCAGGCCGATGCCATCGGCGATGTTGTTGCGCGCAGACGATGGCATCTGCGTGCTCATGCGCACCACCAGGCGTTGCTCGGCCGCCTGCCACGATGCCAGCACCACCCGCGGCTCCAGCGTGAGCGCGGCCAGGCGCTGGTTCTGCAGGTCCAGCGCCACCACGTGCGCGGCCCGCGCAAAGGCGGCCTGGGCCGCCTGGGCATCGCCGTAGCGCGCCTCGGCCGACACGTTGTCGGGTGCGGCATCGCAGAGCAGCGCCTGGCCTTCGCGCGCCTGCGGCAGCGTGACCGCGGCCGGCAGCGACTCGTAGTCCACCTGCACCGCCTCGGCCGCGTCCTTGGCGGCCTGCAGCGTGTCGGCCACCACGGCGGCCACCGGCTCGCCGACGAAGCGCACCCGCTCGTGGGCCAGCACAGGCCGCACGGGCGCCGCCAGGGGCGAGCCGTCGGCGCGCTTGAAGCCGGCCGCCCCAGCCAGGGGCTTGACACCTGCCGCAGCCAGTTCCTCGCCGGTGACCACCAGCCGCACGCCGGGCATGGCACGCGCGGCGCCTGCGTCGACCGAGACGATGCGCGCATGCGCATAGGGCGAGCGCACGAACACCAGGTGCGCGGTGTCGGCGGACGCCTCGGGCAGCGCCGCCTGCAGGTCGTCGGTGAACTGGCCGGCGCCGCGCAGCAGCGCATCGTCTTCCATGCGGGTGACGGACTGGCCGCTGCCGAAACGCATGGCTTCAGGGGAGGAGGTGTGGGTCATGTCTCAGGCTGGTTGGGATCGGGCGGGGCCGAAGGGCCCGGCTGCCGACTTTAAACCCAGACGCCCGGGCCTGCCGTCGCGCAGATCTCAGGCC
>CAYVGD010000137.1:0-7334 GCA_964450095.1 uncultured Polaromonas sp. | reverse complement strand
GAAGGCCAGGTACGGGTTGGCGGTGGAATCCGGGAAGCGGATCTCGATGCGGCGCGCCTTGGGGCTGGTCACGTAGGGAATGCGGACCGATGCGGAGCGGTTGCGCGCGGAGTAAGCCAGCATCACCGGCGCTTCGAAGCCGGGCACCAGGCGCTTGTAGCTGTTGGTGCCGGGGTTGGTGATGGCGTTCAGTGCGCGTGCGTGCTTGATGATGCCGCCCACGTAGTACAGCGCGAAGTCCGACAGGCCTGCGTAGCCGTCGCCTGCGAACAGGTTCTTGCCGTCTTTCCAGATGGACTGGTGCACGTGCATGCCCGAGCCGTTGTCACCGGCGTAGGGCTTGGGCATGAAGGTGGCGGTCTTGCCATAGGCGTTGGCCACGTTCCATACCACGTACTTCAGGACCTGCGTCCAGTCGGCGCGCTCCACCAGGGTGGAGAACTTGGTGCCGATTTCGTTCTGGCCGGCGCCGGCCACTTCGTGGTGGAACACCTCGACCGGGATGCCCAGGGATTCGAGGATCAGGGACATCTCGGCGCGCATGTCCTGCGTGCTGTCGACCGGGGGCACGGGAAAGTAGCCGCCCTTGACGGTGGGACGGTGGCCGCGGTTGCCGCCTTCGAGCTTGGCGCCGCTGTTCCAGGGAGCCTCGTACTCCTCGATCTCGAACATCACGCGGCCGGGCTCGTTGCTCCAGCGCACGCCGTCAAAGATGAAGAACTCGGGCTCGGGGCCGAAGAAGGCGGTGTCGCCGATGCCGGAGGCCTTCAGGTAGGCCTCGGCGCGCTTGGCGATCGAGCGCGGGTCACGGTCATAGGCCTTGCCGTCGCTGGGCTCGACCACGTCGCACTGCAGGAACAGGGTGGTCTCTTCGAAGAAGGGATCGATGTTGGCGGTGTTCGGGTCGGGCATGAGTTGCATGTCCGAAGCCTCGATGCCCTTCCAGCCAGCAATCGAAGAACCGTCGAAGGCGTGGCCGGAGGTGAATTTGTCCTCGTCGAAGTGCGAGATCGGCACGGTCACGTGCTGCTCTTTGCCACGGGTGTCGGTGAAGCGGAAGTCAACGAACTTGACCTCGTTTTCCTTCACCATTTTCATCACGTCTGCGACGGTCTTGGCCATCAAAAATCTCCTGTGCGGGATGGTTGGGGTTGAAATTCAGATTGGAGGCGGGAATGCAGTTTCCGTGCCACGGGCCAGGAAGCTGTCGCCAAGCGCAACCGCGCATTGTGCCCGCAACCGCCGGGCTTTATCCGCCCTGGAAAGCAAAGCTCAACGCTGCCGGGGCGCGCCCATGCACCCAAACAATGCGCGAGAACCATTTTGGTGCAATAAGGCCTTGGGCTCAACGCACCAATTCGGGGCCCAACTGGAGGCCTGCGGCCTCCAGGCCCTGCATCAGGCTGCGGTAGGCAGGCTCCACCGCCTCGGCCTCGCCCTTGACGCCCAGCTCGATGTGGCGGCCGTACTGGGGATGGTCCACGCTGGGCAGGCTGAAGATGCGGATGCCCGGGTGCGCCGCCTCGAGCGACTCCATCAGCGGCGTGAGCGCCGCCTCCATGGCGCCCAGCACGATCACCGACTTTTCCACATGGCTGCGCAGCCGCTGCAGCTGCAAATAGTGGGTGTCCAGCACCCACTCCATCATGGGCCAGGCCATCACGGGGAAACCCGGCAGGAAATGCACCGCGCCCGGCCCGGCTTCGCAGCGGAAGCCGGGGATCTTGTTGTAGGGGTTGGGAATGATGTGGCTGCCCGCCGGAAACACGCCCATGTTGAGGCGGTGCACGTTGTCCGGGCGGTCGGGCTCGAAGGGCAGGCCCTGCTCGCGGGCCACGTCCTGCATGCGCTCGATGATGAGTTCGCGGGCCTGGGGATGCAGCACCAGCTCAGCGCCCAGGGCTCGCGCCGCGCACTGGCGGGTGTGGTCGTCGGGGGTGGCGCCGATGCCACCGCATGAAAACACCACGTCGCCGCGCTCACGCGCTGCGGCAAAGGCCTGCGCCAGGGTGGCCGTGATGCGCCCGGGCTCGTCGCCCACGTACTGCGCGTAGCTCAGGGCCAGGCCGCGTGCGCCCAGGATCTCGATGGTCTTGGCCAAGTGCTTGTCCGCACGCTTGCCCGAGAGGATTTCGTCGCCGACGATGATGAGGCCGAAAGAAGGAATCATGGTGCGCTGGAACGGGAAAAGACGCGCGCCCAAATCGGGGGCGCCTGAAAGAAAAACGGTTCAGCGGGCAGTATCGCCGCTGGGTCTGCCCGGTGCAGGCGGCGGGACATGGGGCAGCCCTTGCGGCGGCCCTTGCGGTGGCGTGCCGTGCGGTGGCTCGCCGTGTGCCGGCAGCTCGCGGGCCGCGGCCTCCCACACGCTTCCCGCGAACGGGCCCGCCTCGCCCTGGCCGCGCAGCCGCGCCAGCGCTGCCAGCGCGTAATGCGAAAACCACAGCGACGAAAACGCGAACACCAGCGTGTAGATCCAGATGGCCACGGGCACCAGCACCGGCGCCATCGCGATGAACATCGCACCCGAGGCCCAGAGCACGCTCGGCAAGGCCCCGAGGTAGCCGCTCACCAGGCCCATGCCGAGCAAGGGCAGCCGGTGCTGCTGCATGAGCAGTCGCCGTTCCTGGGCGCTGGCGTGGTCGGCCAGGGCGTCAAAGGCCATCACGCGGTAGGTGAGCCAGCCCCAGATCAGCGGCGGCAGCACCAGCACCACGGGCGGCACCAGCCACAGCGGCATGGACAGCACCAGCAGCGCGCAGGCCAGCAGGGTCGAGCCCAGCGACCAGGCCAGCCCCGCCACGAAGGAGCCGCCTTTCTTGCGCGCCAGGTCCGGAAAGCGCCGCTCGCCCACGAGGGACACCATGGCCGGCATCATGAACACGGCCACCATCAGCAGCGAAGCCACCACGATCAGCGGAATCGCGGCAAAAAGCAGCAGCGCGGGCGCCAGCACCAGGCGCAGCCCGCCCAGGCCCAGGCTGTCCATCCACTGGACCAGCCAGTCGAGCCACACCCAGGCGGCCAGCTGCGCGCGAATGAAGTCCACCGCATCGTTCCAGAAGAAATACCCCAGGCCCAGCGTCGCCGCCACCATGATGAGCAGCGGCAGCACCGACAGCGCCACCACCCGGGGATGCAGGCAGTAGACGGCCGCGCGCCAGAACGCGTCGATGACGGCGTTCATGCCCGCCCCCGGCAGGCCGCTAGAACCGCTGGAGCCGCGTGGACTGCGTGGGCTGCGTGGGTTGGAGCAGGTGCAAGCCTGCGCGCGCGCTTTCGGGCAGCACGCACCCAAGAAAGGCGCTCGCTCGCGGTCATGCCCGGTGACGTTCCAGGCCCAGCATGCGCTTAAGGCCCAGCCACTGCTGGGCCCAGAGGCCGCGGCCGTAGTCGCGCCGCTGTTCGACCTGTTCGCGCAGGCCGGTCGGCCCGAAGCCGCCTTCGAAACGGGCGGTGCCGAACATCAGGTCCCACCAGGGCAGCAGGACGCCGAAGTTGTGGTCGCCGTCGGCCACGCTGTGGTGCGAACGGTGAAAGCGCGGGCTCACCCACAGGCGCTCGCCCCAGCGGCCGAACGAAAGCCGAAGGTTGGCATGCTGCAGGCTTTCGCTGAGCTGGCCGAGCACGATCAGCAGCATGAACTGCTGCGGCCCCACGCCAATGAGCTGCGCGGCCAGCACGAGGATCACGTCCACGATCAGGTCGTCCAGGAAGTGGTTGCGGTTGTCGCTCCACATGGTCATCTGCCGCTGCGAATGGTGCAGCGCATGCAGCTGCCACCACCAGCCGATGCGGTGCTGGCCGCGGTGCGTCCAGTAGGCGATGAAGTCAAAGGCCAGCAGGTAGATCACAAAGCTCACCAGCGGCAGGTCGGTCACGCCCGGCCAGAACTGGTCGAGGTGCCAGGTCTGCCAGCCCCAGGCGCGCAGGCTGCCCAGCACCTGGTTGAAGAGCGGCTCCAGCAGGAAAAAAAGGCCCAACCTGAACAGGCCCAGGCGGTGGATCAGCGTGTAGGCCATGTCCACGCGCACGGCATGCCGGTCGGTCACCGGCTCCACCGGCTTGAGCCGCTCCAGCGGCCCAATCACCAGCAGCAGCACCGCCAACTGCAGCAGGCCCAGCATCAGCCAGCCCGTGGCGGTGTAGCCGTCCTCCAGCAGGTGGCCCAGGCCCCACTGGTAGAGCCAGGGCGCCACGGCCTCAAAAACAGTGGCCTGCAGCGCGGTGAATGCATCACCCAGCCAGGTGAGCGTGTCGTTCATGCCTCAACGTCCTTTCTGGTGCGCGGCGACGCCGGCCACCGGGCTGGGCTGGCTGGCGATCCAGCCTCGCCACTTCGGGTGGTCGCGCAGCGGTGCGAAGCAAAAGCCCTTGTCCTTCAGGCCCGTGATCAGCGGCTCGAGCACGGCCGGCGCCCAGGGGTCCTGGCGCGACCAGATGCCCAGGTGGGCCATGAGCACGTCGCCCGCGCGCAGCTCGCGCAGGGCGCGCGTCAGCAACTGCGCGTTCGGATGCTTGTCGCTGGGCAGCTCGTCGCCGAGAAAGCCCGCAGGCGACCAGCCCACATGCTCATAGCCGCAGCTGCGTGCGGCCTCCAGCAGCGCGGGTGAGGTCTTGCCGCCCGGGGCGCGAAACAGCGGCATCGGAGCCTGCCCGGTCACCGCCTGGAGCCTGCGGCTGGCGCGGTGCAATTCCTCGCAATACTGCGCCGCGGTCCAGACCTGTGCCTGGCCGGCCTGCGGCCCGGCGGAGGCGCGCACCCGAAAGCGCGCCTGGCCGTCCTGCGCCGGAAGGTCGGCCAGCCAGTACACATGGTCGTGCGTGTGGCTTGCAAAGCCGTGGCCTTCGGCCGCGCGAGCTTTCCACCAGGGCGCCCAGGCATCGCCCAGGCTGCCGTCGCCGGTCTGGGTGCGCTCGTGTGCGGCAAAGAAAGTGGCGGGCACCTGGTGACGGGCCAGCACCTGGGCGATGAGGGGCGCCACGCCCATGTGGCCGGTGTCCAGCGTCAGGTACAGCGGCTTGGCACCCGGCCGCTCGGGCGAGCAGGCGGCTGAAACGGGCGCCGCCGGCGACGCGGTGGCAGCCAGCAAGCCAGGCACCGCAGGCACGGCGGACGGTGGCTGCGCCGCCTGGGCCGGGGCGGCGACCAGACACAGCCACAGCCATGCCAGGGCCGGCACGGCCGGGCCCGCCAGGCCTTCAGCGAGGCGCGTGGTCCAGCGTCCAGACGCCATGCGGACTCCGTCCCACACGCACCTGGCGCAGCATGCGGCCGCTGTCCAGGTCCACCACCGAGAGCCGTCCGATCCAGCGCGAGGTGGCATACAAAGTCTTGCCGTCGCGCGAGACGTCCATGCAGTCCGGCCCGCCGGGCACCTTGTAGCTTTGCACCACCTGCAGGCCCTGCATGTCGAACTTGCTGACGGTGTTGGCCACGCGGTTGCTCACCAGCACGTGGCGGCCATCACCCAGGGCGCGGAAGGCGTGCGCGCCCTCGCCCGTCTTGATGCGTCGCACGCTCACGGGCACGGGGCCGGAGACATCGAAAAGTTCCACGGCGTCGGCGCCGGTGAGGGCCACCAGCACCTGCTTGTCGCCCGGCAGGCCGTAGAGGTCGGCGGGCATGGGGCCGGTCTTGGTGCGCCAGCGCAGCGCCTGGGTGGCCAGGTCGATGGCCACCAACTCGTCGCTGTCCTGCATGGTCACGTAGACCGTGGTGCTGCGGCTGTCGATCCAGAGGTGGCTGGGCGTCTTGCCGGTGGCGATGCGCTTTTGCAGCACCGGGTTGCTGCCGTCCCAGCGGTAGATGTCCACGTGGTTCAGCCGGTTGGCGGCGGTCACGAACCACTTCATGTCCGGCGAGAAACGCAGGTGGTAGGGATCGATGATCTCGCGCAGCGTGCGCTGCACGGCGCCCGTGCGCGGGTCGATGAAGGTGAGCGAATCCGACATCGCGTTGGCCACGATCACCGACTTCTCGTCCGGCGTCATGTACAGGTGGTGCGGCTCCTTGCCCGTGGTGATGCGGCGCTTTTCGCTCCAGCTGGACGGATCGACGATGCTGACACTGCTGTCCAGCGAATTGAGCACGAAGATGGCCGCCGGAGCGGCCGGGGCCGGGGCCGGGGAAGCGGTGGCGGTGGTCGCCGGGCCCTGGGGTTGCGACAGGGCAGCCACCGGGCCGAGCCCGCCCAGGCCTGCCGCGAAGGTGGCGAGGCAAGCTCGCCGGGAAACATGCTTCACGAATCTCTTTCAGCTGTGGATCCGCAGCGCCCGCTGCAGAAGGCTCCGGATGAGCCCGAAGCGGCGCAAAGTTTAGCGGCCCGCCTGGCTCCAACGCGGCAAAAGCCCTTAACGCCGACCGGCAGCCCGGCCATTTACAAATGGATGCGCTTGAGTTGCTCGGCGTCCAGCCAGCGCCACTGGCCGGGGGCCAGGTCCGCGGGCAGTTCCAGACCGCCGATGCGGGAGCGGTGCAAGCGTTCCACCCGGTTGCCCACCGCGGCCACCATCCGCTTGACCTGGTGGTACTTGCCCTCGGTGAGCACCAGGCGCAACTGCCGCTCTCCCGTGGCCTCGCAGGCCGCAGCCCGCACCGGCCGTGGCTCGCGCTCGAGCGGCACGCCTTCCAGGAGGCGCGCCACCTGGGCCGGTGTGACCTCGCCGCTGGTGCCCACCTCGTAGACCTTGGGCACGTGGTGGCGGGGCGAGCTCATGCGGTGGATGAAGGCACCGTCATCGGACAGCAGCAGCAGGCCCGTGGTGTCCTGGTCCAGCCGGCCGACGGCCTGCACCCCGGCGGCCGCGCCGCCGCCGCGCTGCCGGATCGGGCCGGGCAGCAGTGTGTAGACGCTGGGCCAGGCGCCCGGCTTTTGCGAACACTCGTACCCGGCGGGCTTGTGGAGCATGAGGTAGGCCCGCTCGTGCACGGGCCAGGCCTGGCCCTGCACCTGCAGCACCAGGCCCTCGGTTTCGAAAGGCTGGGTGGGGTCCTCGCAGGGCTGGCCACCTGCCTGCACCCAGCCTTGCTGCACGAGGCCCGCGCACACACGGCGGGTGCCAAAACCCTGGGAAAAAAGAATGTCGGAAAGCGCGCGCTCAGGCATGGGGCGCGATTGTCGCCGAGCCGGCCGGGGTGGCTGCGCCGCTGGCAGTCACATTTGCACACACTCACGGAAGCAAGCTGTACCATTGCGCACGATCTCCAAGACGGCCCGCATGACCCCCCTGCTTTTCGGCATCAACACCCAGAAACTCTCGGACCTTGGCGTGCTGCACCTGAAGGGGCTGGCCGAGGCGATAATCTGCCTGGCAGATATAGTCGATGATAT
>CAYVGD010000136.1:0-7335 GCA_964450095.1 uncultured Polaromonas sp. | reverse complement strand
AGCAGCAGTTCAGTCGGGGCAAAAGCCACCTCGCCGTGCGCCAGCGGCCGCACCTGCGTCAGTGGAGGCACGCCCAGGTGCTGCAGCACCTCGGAGGACGTCACCCGGGTGGACTCCGTGGCCGTGCCGTGCACCAGCACCGGCAGGCCTTCGCGTGCCAGCAGCATCGCCAGCAGGGGCGTGAGCACCGGGAGCTTGCGTGCCCCGTTGTAGCTGGGAAGCACCACGCAGGCGCGGGCGCTGGCTGGCAGCCGCGTCATGCGCTGGTGCGTGGCGTCGAGGAAGCCGGCCATCTCCTCGGGCGTCTCGCCCTTGATGCGCATGGCCAGGCAAAAGGCCCCTACCTCAAGGTCCGTCACGGTGCCGTCGAGCACCTGGCCGAAGAGGTCCTGCGCCTGGGCGCGTGCAAGCGGCCGTGCGCCGTCCTTGCCGCGGCCGATTTCCTTGATGTACTGGCTGATGCCCATGGCGGTTGATTGTCGTGGACCGCAGATGACCGCTCGTTATGAGCTTAAGGCCGAATCCGTGGCCGGCCGCGCAACTGAACGTGCGCGCACCATGCGCCGGACCTCGGGCAGGCAGGAACCGCACTGGGTGCCGCAGCGCAGCAGTCCCTGAAGCCGAGCGAGGTTGTCTTGGTGGTCGCTGTCGGCGCCGCACGCCTGGAGGGCCTCCTGGATGGCCACATCGGTGACGCCGACGCACGTGCAAACCGGCTTTCCACGGGCGGGTGCTGCAGCGTGCGGCTGTGCACCCGGCTGCAGCAGCAAGGCACCGTAAGCCTGCACGGGCTGGGCGTCCTGCAGCAGGGCACGCAGCCAGGACCCGGCCCGGGTGTCGCCCGCGAGCAGGAAGCCTGTCAACCGTGCCTGGCCTTCCTCGCGCTGCAGCCGCACGCTTCGCCTGTGGCCTCGCTGCGCGTCTTCGTAGCGCAGGGTGTCGGTTGCGGCCAGTCCCAGAGCGTCTTCCACCTGCGCGAGCAGCGCGGGCGTGGCAGCTTGTGGGCCCGCTGCGCGCAGCAGCACGCCGTGCCGCTGTTGCTCGGGCTGCTCCAGTGGCGCACCGTCGGCGAAGGGCACACAACTGGCAAACCCAAATTGCGGCAGCAAGCTGCTGAGCCGCCGATGCGCCAGCAGCGCGCGGTCCTGGGGCAGCCAGGCCATCGCCAGCAGCGACCATGGCAGCTGTGCTTTTTCGATGCGCACCGCCGCATGCTTGAGCTCGGGCTGTTTGGAGTGGGGGCAAAAGGCCGAGGTGGTCAGGGCGTTGACACCGGCCAGCGGCGAGCCGTCCTCATCCCGCCCGCTCAGGAATTCAGAGCCCCAGTGCATGCCCATGAAAGCCTGCGCTGGCGGCACGGCCTCCGAGGCCTGCACCGGCACCACGGCGCGGCCGCGCCTGGAGACTACGCTCACCAGGTCACCTTGTTGCAGGCGGAGCCTGGCCAGGTCTTGCGGGTTCAGTTCGATGCATGGCTCAGCCACATGGCCGAAAAGCCGTCCCAGCGTGCCGGTCCGGCTCATGCCGTGCCACTGGTCGCGCAGTCGGCCGGTGGTCAGCGAGAAGGGGTATCGCGACTCGCGCGGCTCCGCCGTCGGGACGTATTCGGTCGGCACGAAGCGAGCGCGGCCGTCGGGGGTTGGGAACACACCGTCCTCGTACAGCCGTGCCTGGCCCTGCGTCGCGCCCTCCGGCCAGGGCCATTGGCGGGGTCCTGCCTCCAGCATTGCGTAGCTCAGGCCGGTGATGTCCAGGTCCCGGCCTCGGGTGCTTTCGCGGTGCTCGTACCAGATGGCTTCTGCACCGGCCTGCGCATCTTCCAGCGCATAGGGAAACAGCGTGCCGCCCTGGTGTGCCGTGCGCCGGGAGGGCGGGCTGGCCAGCAGCCTGGTTTCCAGACGCCGTGCAAAGTCGACCGCGATGGCCCAGTCGTGCCGGGCCTGTCCGGGGGGTGGAACCGCGGGCCTCACGCGGCTGATGCGGCGCTCGCTGTTGGTCACCGTGCCGGTCTTCTCGCCCCAGGTGGTGGCGGGCAACAGCAGGTCGGCGTAGTCGGCCGTGGCGGTGGTTGCAAAGGCCTCCTGAAGCACCACGAATTCACAGCGCTCGAGCGCGCGTCGCACCGTGGCCTGGTCCGGCATGGATTGCGCCGGGTTGGTGCAGGCGATCCACAGCGCCTTGATCTGTCCATCGGCCGCAGCCTCGAACATTTCGACAGCCGACTTGCCCGGCGCAGCCGGTACGTCCTGAACGCCCCAGAGCTTGGCAACCTCGGCCCGGTGCACGGGGTTGGCCAGGTCCCTGTGGGCGCTGAGCAGGTTGGCCAGGCCGCCGACCTCGCGACCACCCATGGCATTGGGCTGGCCCGTCAGCGAGAAGGGGCCTGCGCCAGGCTTTCCGATCTGTCCAGTGGCCAGGTGCAGGTTGATCAAGGCGGTGTTTTTGGCCGTGCCACTCGTCGATTGGTTCAGGCCCTGGCAATACAGGCTCAGGGTGGCGGGCGACGTGGCAAACAGCCGGGCGGCTTCGAGCAGATCGGCTTTTGGGAGTCCGCACAGACCGGCCACGAAGTCAGGCGTGTAGTCGCGCACCAGCGCCTTGAGCGCTTCAAAGCCCGAAGTGTGGGCGTCGATGTAGCCTGACTGGGTCCAGCCCTCCCAGAGCATGAGGTGGAGCATGCCGTTGAACAGCGCCACGTCGGTGCCCGGCAGCAGCGGCAGATGCAAATCGGCGATCTCGGCGGTGTCGGTTCGGCGCGGGTCGCAAACGATGATCTTGAGCGCCGGGTTGGCCGCCTTGGCGTCCTCGATGCGCCGAAACAGGACGGGATGCGCGTAGGCCGTGTTGCTCCCCACGATGAAGAGGCACTGCGCATGACGCAGGTCGTCGTAGCAGGACGGCGGTGCATCGGCGCCCAGGGTCTGCTTGTAGCCGGCCACGGCGCTGCTCATGCACAGGCGCGAGTTGGTGTCGATGTTGTTGGTGCCGATCAGCCCTTTGGCCAGCTTGTTGAAGGCGTAGTAATCCTCGGTGAGCAACTGGCCCGAGACGTAGAACCCGACCGCATCCGGGCCCCACGCCGTGATGATCTGTGCAAAGCGATCAGTGGCCGCGTCCAGCGCGTCGTCCCAGGGCAGGGGTGTGGCGGCCTGGCCGCGGCGTGCGCGCATCAGCGGCTGCAGCAGCCGCGTCTGGGAGGTGACGGTGGCCGAGGCGGTCAATGCAAGTGCGGATCCCTTGGTGCACAGACGGCCGAAGTTGGCCGGGTGGTCCGGGTCCCCGCGCACACCTGTGATCTGCTCGCCCTCGGCGCTGATGATCACGCCGCACCCGACGCCGCAGTAGGGGCAGGTGGATCGGGTTTCCCGTTTCATGCCACTCCTTCGCTCACCTTCAGGCTTTGCCCGGCCGATGGTCCCGCCACGGGCGCGGTCAGGTCGGTGGCGAGGCTGGCCAGTTCCGCCCCGTCCAGAAACACGGCCCCGTCTTCGAGCTTGACGGAAAAGTGCGGTGTGCAGCCTTCATCGGGTGCATGCGCGCAGCCGTCCTGCAGGCCAATGGTCCAGTTGTGCAACGGGCAGGCAACGCTGGTGCCGAACACGATGCCCTGGCTCAGCGGCCCGCCCTTGTGCGGACAGCGATCGAGCAGTGCGAACACCTGGTCCTGGTCGTTGCGGAACACGGCCACGTCCATGCCGCGTGGCCGGGCGACGCAGCGCGCGCCCAGCACGGGGATGTCGGTGACGAGGCAGATCTTCTTCCATTCAGGCATGGGAATTCCTCAGGGGGTCAGGCGGGTGTGAGCTTGTCGAACTGGCGGGTGTCCACCCGGGCGGCCTGGTGCTCGAACCAAGGGTCTGGTTCGCCGTCCAGGGCAAACTGCAGCTGCGCCCACAGTGCCTTGCGGCCGGCATGGTCTTGCAGGATGCGTTTTTTCACGTGCTCCAGGCCCACGCGGCTGACGTAGTGCACGGTGCGTTCCAGGTACCAGCCCTCCTGGCGGTAAAGCTCGCAGAATGCCCCGGTGTACTCCAGCACCTCCTCGGCGGTCTTGAGCTTGGTGAAAAAGTGCGCCACCTCGGTTTTGATCCCGCCGTTGCCCGCGATGTACATCTCCCAGCCCGACTCCACGCCAATGATTCCCACATCCTTGATACCGGCCTCTGCACAGTTGCGCGGGCAGCCTGAAACGGCGAACTTGACCTTGTGAGGTGCGTACATGCGCCACATGGCGCGCTCCAGGTCCTTGCCCATCTGCGTGCTGTCCTGGGTGCCCATGCGACACCATTCGCTGCCCACGCAAGTTTTCACGGTGCGCAGTGCCTTGGCGTAGGCGTGGCCCGAGGGCATGCCAATGTCTTTCCAGACATGCACCAGGTCCTCCTTTTTCACGCCCAGAAGGTCGATGCGCTGTCCGCCGGTCACCTTGACGGTGGGAATCTTGTATTTGTCCACCACATCGGCAATCCGGCGCAATTCGCTGGCCGTCGTTTCGCCGCCCCACATGCGGGGAATCACGCTGTAGGTCCCATCCTTCTGGATGTTGGCGTGGCTGCGCTCGTTGATGAGCCGGCTTTGCGGATCGTCCAACGCTTGCTTCGGCCATGTGCTGATGAGGTAGTAATTGATGGCCGGCCTGCAGCTGGCGCAGCCGTTGGGCGTGCGCCAGGCCAGATGCTGCTGCACCTGCGCGATGGTCAGCAGCCTGTGGTTGCGGATGGCGTCACGCACGGCCTGGTGTCCATGGTCGGTGCAGCCGCACAGGGCCTTGAGACGGGGGGTGGCGGAATAGTCGCCCCCGGCGGTGAACATCAGGATTTGCTCCACCAGGCCCGTGCACGAGCCGCAGGAGGCGCTGGCCTTGGTGTGCTTTCGCACCTCGTCGAGAGTGAACAGGCCCTTTTCCTTGATGGCCTTGCAAAGGCTGCCTTTTTGCACTCCGTTGCAGCCGCAGACCTCAGCGTCGTCGGGCATGGCTGCGGCCTTGCTGTGGCCTTCGTGGCCGACGTCACCGATGTTCGACTCGCCGAACATCAACCGGTCGCGGATGTCTGCGACGCTGCGGCCTTCACGCAGCAGCTTGAAGTACCAGCTGCCGTCCACCGTGTCGCCGTAAAGGCAGGCCCCCACCAGTTTGTCGTTTTGGAGGACGAGTTTTTTATAGACGCCGGAACAGGGGTCGGTGAGCACGATTTCTTCGCAGCCTTCGCCACCCAGGAAGTCGCCGGCTGAAAACAGGTCGATGCCCGTGACCTTGAGCTTGGTGGAGGTCAAGGATCCGCTGTATCGGCCGATGCCCATTTCCGCGAGGTGGTTTGCAGCGACCTTGGCCTGCTCGAACAAGGGCGCCACCAGGCCGTAGGCGATGCCGCGGTGCGCCGCACATTCACCCACGGCATAGATGCGTGCATCGGTCACGGTCTGAAGCGTATCGTTGACCACGATGCCGCGCTCGCAGTGCAGGCGCATGTCCTCGGCCAGCTGCGTGTTGGGCCGGATGCCCACGGCCATGACCACCAGGTCCGCGTCGAGTGCACTGCCATCCTTGAAGCGCACCGACGCCACGCGGCCCGCGGGCGTGCCCTCCAGGGCCGCCGTCTGTGCGCCCATTCGGAACGCCAGGCCGCGCTTTTCCAGTGAGGCTTGCAGCATGCGGCCGGCGGTGGTGTCGAGCTGGCGCTCCATCAGCGTGGGCGTGGCATGCACCACGGTGACGTCCATGCCGCGAAGCATCAGCCCATTGGCAGCTTCCAGACCCAGCAGTCCGCCGCCGATCACGACCGCCTTGCGGTAGGTCCTGGCGGCCTCGATCATGGCCTGGGTGTCGGCGATGTCCCGGTAGGCGATCACACCCGCCAGTTCCTTGCCGGGGATGGGCAGGATGAAGGGGTTGGAGCCAGTGCAGATGAGCAGGCGGTCGTAGGCCGCCTCGGTGCCGTCCTCGGCGCGCACGATGCGGCGTTTTCGGTCCACCTGGGTCACGCGTTTGCCCGCGTGGAGCCGGACCTGGTTGTCGTCATACCACTGCCAGCTGTTGAGCACGATGTCGTCCAGCGACTGCTCGCCCGCCAGCACGGGCGAGAGCAGGATGCGGTTGTAGTTCGGGTGCGGTTCGGCGCCGAAGACGGTGATGTCGTACATGCCGGGTGCGACCTTGAGCAGTTCCTCAATGGTGCGCATGCCGGCCATGCCGTTGCCGACCATGACGAGCTTGGGTTTGTTCATGTGCTTGTCCTTGGAGTGCTTGCCATGCGGCAGCCTGTACCCCTGCCTTGATGCGGGGTACCGGCGGCCAGAAAGAGGTCAGGCGGCCTTCTCGACGTGACCCTGGCGGGTGTAGAGAAAGTCGATCACAGCCTTGCGGTGGTGCAGGTATGCGGTGCTCTCTGCCAGTTCCACCCGG
Organism: uncultured Polaromonas sp.; assembly: GCA_964450095.1. GTDB lineage: Bacteria > Pseudomonadota > Gammaproteobacteria > Burkholderiales > Burkholderiaceae_C > Polaromonas. The sequence continues at coordinate 932 of CAYVGD010000136.1, read as the reverse complement.
TTTCGCGGGCGCGGCAGCTCCACGGTCAGCACCTCGCCGATGGTGGCGGCCGGGCCGTTGGTCATCATCACGATCTTGTCCGACAGCAGCACCGCCTCGTCCACGTCGTGCGTGACCATCACCACAGTGCTTTGTGTGTCGGCCACGATCTGCAGGAGCTCGTCCTGCAACTTGGCGCGGGTGAGTGCATCCAGCGCACCGAAGGGCTCGTCCATGAGCAGCACTTTCGGCTCCATGGACAGCGCACGCGCGATGCCCACCCGCTGCTTCATGCCGCCCGAGATCTCTCCGGGACGCTTTTGCGCAGCGTGGCTCAGCCCCACCAGGGCCAGGGCTGCGTCGGTGCGTGCCTTGAGCTGTGCGCGGCCTTCGGTCTTGCCGAACACCCTCTCGACGGCCAGGTGAATGTTCTCAAAGCAGGTCAGCCAAGGCAGCAGAGAGTGGTTCTGGAAGACCATGGCCCGCTCGGGCCCGGGACCGGCGATTTCTCGGTTCGCGCACAGGAGCGTGCCGCTGGACGGCGTGGTCAGTCCAGCGATCAGGTTCAGCAGCGTGGACTTGCCACAGCCGGAATGACCGATGAGCGCGACGAATTCGCCCTTGGCCACGGTAAGGTGGACTTCCTTGAGCGCGCAGAACGGGCCCCTTTTGGTCTTGAAGTTCTGTTCCACGCCCTGGATTTCGATGTACTTGGTGCTCAGGCTCTCGTGCATGGTGTGCCCTTTCAATGCTTGACGTCTTCGAAGGTGAAGGCAGAAGCCAGGCGGACCAGCGCCTGCTCCAGCAGCAGCCCCACGATGCCGATCACGAAGATGGCGATGATGATGTTCTTGACATTGAGGTTGTTCCACTCATCCCAGACCCAGAACCCGATGCCCACGCCCCCGGTCAGCATCTCGGCGGCCACGATCACCAGCCAGGCCGTGCCGACG
>CAYVGD010000135.1:0-7347 GCA_964450095.1 uncultured Polaromonas sp. | reverse complement strand
CCTTCGAGCGCCTGTCGGCCGACGTGCCGGCGGTGGCTGCTCCCCCCGAGCCTGTCGCGTGGCAGGCCCACGCCGAACTGCGCCCGCGCCCCGGCGCGGCCAGCCAGTTGTGGCTGCACCTGCAGGCCCACGCCCGGGTCCCGCTGGTGTGCCAGCGCTGCCTGGCACCGGCCGAGCAGGCGCTGCAGGTGGACCGCTGGTTCCGTTTCGTCGAGAGCGAGGCCGCAGCCGAGGCTGAGGACGATGATTGCGAAGAGGACCTGCTGGTGATGGAGCCCCAGTTCGACCTGCTGGCGCTCCTTGAGGACGAGTTGCTCATGGCCCTGCCCCTGGTTCCCATGCACGAGCGCTGTCCCGAGGAGCCCCGCTTCCAGGCGGGCGAGGACAGCCTGCAACCCGAGGCCGCCCCGAATCCGTTTGCCGCCCTGGCCCAGCTCAAGAAGGACCGCGGCTGAAGGCTGGCCCGGCCACTGCGGCTGCTGCGGGCGGCTCCCGCCCAAGGCCGTCGCCCGGCCGGTTTCAGGCGGCGGCTTGAGCACGGCAGGGCCGGGCGTCTATAATCTCGGGTTTTCGCGAGTCTTGCGCGCACGGTCGATGGCCCTAGGGGCACGTCCGGGCACCCAGTGCCTTCCCCAGGACTCTTTTTCAGTCGCAAGACCCCTCACCCATTTTTCAAGGAGCGGACCATGGCCGTTCAGCAGAACAAAAAGTCACCTTCCAAGCGCGGCATGCACCGTTCGCACAACGCCCTGAACGTGCCCGGCATCGCTGTGGAGCCCACCACGGGCGAAACCCACCTGCGCCACCACATCAGCCCCAACGGTTTCTACCGTGGCCGCCAGGTGCTCAAGACCAAGTCCGAAGCCTGATTCACTTGGCTGAAAAAGGGCCCGCACTCATCCTGCGGGCCTTTATTTTGTCTGCAATGACCCGTCTCCCCGGACCGAACCGGCCATGATCAGGATCGCGGTGGACGCCATGGGCGGCGACTTCGGCCCCCAGGTGACCATGCCGGCCTGCCTGGCCTTCCTCGAAAAGCACACCGACGCGCAGGTGCTGCTGGTCGGTCGCCCGGAGCTTGTGCAGTCGCTGGCTGCACTGAGCAAGCACCCCCGCTGCACCTTCGTGCCGGCCGAGGAGGTGGTGGGCATGGACGACCCGATCGAGGTCGCGCTGCGCCGAAAGAAGAATTCGTCGATGCGCCTGGCCATCGAACAGGTCAAGGATGGCCGCGCCGATGCGGCTGTCTCGGCCGGTAACACGGGCGCACTGATGGCGATCGCGCGCTATGTGCTCAAGACGCTCGAGGGCATCGACCGCCCGGCCATTGCCACACAGCTTCCCAACGCCCTGGGCGAGGCCACCACCATGCTGGACCTGGGCGCCAACGTCGATTGCACCGAAGAGCACTTGCTGCAGTTCGCCGTCATGGGTTCGGCGCTCGTGTCGGCCATCTCCGGCCGGGAGGCGCCCAGCGTGGGCTTGCTGAACATCGGCGAGGAAGTCATCAAGGGCAACGAGGTGATCAAGCGCGCAGGCGAACTGCTGCGCGCTGCGGCCCAGGCCGGCGACCTCAACTTCCATGGGAACGTGGAGGGCAACGACATCTTCAAGGGCACCACCGACATCGTGGTGTGCGACGGCTTCGTGGGCAATGTGGCGCTCAAGACCAGCGAGGGCCTGGCCCACATGATCGGCGGCTTCATCAAGGCCGAGTTCTCGCGCAACCTGCTCACCCGCCTGGCCGGGGCCGTGGCCTACCCGGTGCTCTCGGCCTTCAAGCGCCGCGTGGACCACCGCCGCTACAACGGCGCCGCCCTTCTGGGCCTGCGCGGCCTGGTGTTCAAGAGCCACGGATCGGCCGACGCACTGGCCTTCGAGACGGCGCTGGCCCGCACTTATGATGCGGTCGGCCATGGCCTGCTGGACAAGGTTCGCCAGCGCATCGCGCATGCGGCGCCGCTGCTGGCCGTGGGTGCGATGGCTCCCGAGGCCGAGGCACCCCCGGCACAGCCCTGACATCCGGCCCCACTTTCAACCACGGATTCCTCTTCGATGAGCCGCTACTCCCGCATCACCGGCACGGGCAGCTACCTGCCGCCGCGCCGCCTGACCAATGCAGACCTCGCGGCCGAACTCGCGGCCCGCGGCGTGGAGACCTCCGATGCCTGGATCGTCGAGCGCACCGGCATCCACGCGCGCCATTTCGCCGCCCCCGAGGTCTGCACCAGCGACCTGGGCGTGGAGGCCGCCCGCCGCGCCCTCGAAGCGGCCGGCCGTGCAGCCAGTGAGATCGATCTGATCATCGTCGCCACCTCCACGCCGGACATGGTGTTCCCGTCATCTGCGGCCATCCTGCAGCACAAGCTCGGTGTGGCCGGTTGCCCGGCCTTTGACGTGCAGGCCGTGTGCAGCGGCTTCGTGTACGCGCTGACCGTGGCCGACGCCATGATCAAGGCGGGCACGGCCACCAAGGCGCTGGTGATCGGCTCGGAAGTGTTCTCCCGCATCCTCGACTTTCAGGACCGCACCACCTGCGTGCTGTTCGGCGACGGCGCAGGTGCCGTGGTGCTGGAGGCCTCCGACGAGCCCGGCATCCTGGCCACCGATCTGCATGCCGACGGCAAGCACGCGGGCATCCTGTGCGTGCCCGGCCATGTGTCGGGCGGCCAGGTCACCGGCAGCCCCATGCTGCGCATGGATGGCCAGGCGGTGTTCAAGCTCGCCGTGGGCGTGCTCGAGGACGCGGCCCGCGCGGTGCTGGCCAAGGCCGGCCGCACGGCGGCCGACATCGACTGGCTGATACCGCACCAGGCCAACATCCGCATCATGCAGGGCACGGCCAAGAAGCTCAAACTGCCGCTGGACAAACTGGTGGTCACCGTGGACCAGCATGGCAACACCTCGGCCGCGTCCATTCCGCTGGCCCTGGACGCCGTGGTGCGTTCCGGGCAGGTGAAGAAAGGCGACACGCTCATGCTCGAGGGCGTGGGCGGCGGCTTCACCTGGGGCGCGGTGCTGCTCGACTTCTGACCGGCCCCTGTCTTTCCTCTAAACGAAGAACACCATGAGCCAAGCATTTGCCATCGTCTTTCCCGGCCAGGGCTCCCAGTCCGTGGGCATGCTCGACGCCTGGGGCGACCATCCCATCGTGCGCCAGGCCCTGGCCGAGGCCTCCGATGCCCTGGGCCAGGACCTGGACAAGCTCATCCACGAAGGGCCCAAGGAAGCCCTGGCCCTGACCGAAAACACCCAACCGGTGATGCTGGTGGCGGGCGTAGCGGCCTACCGCGTGTGGCTGGCCGAAACAGGCCGCGCCCCGGCGGCGCTGGCCGGGCATTCGCTGGGCGAGTATTCCGCGCTGGTGGCCGCGGGCGTGCTCACGCTGGCGCAAGCCGCGCCCCTGGTGCGCTTTCGCGCGCAGGCGATGCAGGAGGCGGTGCCCGTGGGCACGGGCGCCATGGCAGCCATCCTGGGCCTGCCGGCCGCGGCCGTGATCGAAGGTTGCGCCGAGGCGGCGCGCGGCTTTGGCGTCAACACCACCGAAGTGGTCGAGGCGGTGAACTTCAACGACCCGGCGCAGACCGTGATCGCCGGCACCCGGACCGGCGTCGAAAAAGCCTGTGAGGTGCTCAAGGCCCGGGGCGCCAAGCGCGCGCTGCCGCTGCCGGTGTCGGCACCTTTTCATTCCAGCCTCATGAAGCCGGCCGCCGACAAGCTCAAGTCACGGCTGGCCGAGACCGCCTTTGCTGCGCCGCAGATTCCGGTGATCAACAACATCGAGGTGGCGGTGGAGACCGACCCCGACCGCATCCGCAACGCCCTCTATGAGCAGGCCTTCGGTCCCGTGCGCTGGGTGGAATGCGTGCAGGCCATCCGGGCCCGCGGCATCGCCACGCTGGTCGAGTGCGGCCCTGGCAAGGTGCTGGCGGGCCTGGCCAAGCGGATCGATCCCGAACTCACGGGCCTGCCCGTGTTCGACCCGGCCAGCCTGGCCGACGCACGCGCCGCCCTGGGCGCCTGAAAAGAATGACAAACGACACCCCCCACGTTGCGCTGGTCACCGGCGCCTCCCGCGGCATCGGCGCCGCCATCGCCCGGCAACTTGCGTCCCAGGGCCTGAAGGTCATCGGCACGGCCACCACGGACGAAGGTGCCGCTGCCATCACGCAGGCCTTGTCGGCCCATGCCGGCTGTGCCGGCCGCAAGCTCAACGTCAACGACGGCCCGGCGGTGGAAGCGCTGGTGGAGGCCATCACCAAAGAGCATGGTGGCCTGCACGTGTTGGTCAACAACGCGGGCATCACCCGCGACATGCTGGCCATGCGCCTGAAGGACGAGGACTGGGACGCGGTGCTGGACACCAACCTCAAGTCTGTGTTTCGCCTCAGCCGCGCCGTCATGCGCACCATGATGAAGCAGCGCTACGGCCGCATCATCAGCATCACTTCGGTGGTGGGCGCCATGGGCAACGCCGGCCAGGCCAACTACGCCGCTGCCAAGGCCGGCGTGGCGGGCATGACGCGCGCGCTGGCGCGCGAGCTGGGTTCGCGCGGCATCACGGTCAACTGCGTGGCACCGGGCTTCATCGAAACCGACATGACCGCGGCCCTGCCTGAGGCGCAGCAGCAGGCGCTGCTGGGCCAGATTCCGCTGGGACACCTGGGCCGGCCGCAGGACATCGCGCACGCCGTGGCGTTCCTGGCCAGCGCCCAGGCCGGCTACATCACCGGCCAGGAAATCCACGTCAACGGCGGCATGCACATGTGAGCCCGTGCGGGCCACCTGGGTGAGCCCGTGCGAACGGCTAAAATCTCAGATCATTTCACAACCCTCAGAGGGATTTATGAGCGACATCGAAGCACGAGTTAAGAAGATCATTGCCGAGCAACTTGGCGTTGAAGAGAGCCAGGTGACCGGCGAGAAGGCCTTCGTGGCCGACCTGGGCGCCGACTCGCTCGACACCGTGGAACTGGTGATGGCCCTCGAAGACGAGTTCGGCATCGAGATCCCGGACGAAGACGCCGAGAAGATCACGACCGTGCAGCACGCGATCGACTACGCCACCTCCCACCAGAAGGCCTGATTCGGCCCTGTCCCGGCCCGAGCCCGGTCCCAGCGCTTGTGGGGCCGACCGGCCGGGTTTCTTTTTCAGTATTCGCGCATGAGCGTCGCGCCGGCCTGGTCCGGCTGGCCCGCACCCCCGTGCGCAGCAAGAAGGTGATTCAATGAGCCGTCGCCGCGTTGTCGTGACTGGCCTGGGGTGCGTGAGCCCCGTGGGCAACACCGTGGACCAAGCCTGGAGCCAACTGCTGGCCGGGCAGTCGGGCATCAGCCTCATCACCAAGTTCGATGCCTCGGCCATGTCCTGCAAGATCGCAGGCGAGGTCAAGGGCTTCGACCTGGAGTCCTACATCAGCGCCAAGGAAGCGCGGACCATGGACACCTTCATCCACTACGGCATCGCCGCGGCCGACCAGGCCGTGCGCGATGCGGGCCTGTCCATCGGCGAGGCCCTGGGTGAGGAAGAGTCCACCCGCATCGGCGTGGTGATCGGTTCGGGCATCGGCGGTCTTCCCATGATCGAGGAGACCCACGCCGACTATGCCAGCCGCGGCCCGCGGCGCATCTCGCCCTTCTTCGTGCCCGCCTCCATCATCAACATGATCTCCGGGCACGTGTCCATGCGCTTCGGCTTCAAGGGCCCGAACCTCGCCGTGGTCACGGCCTGCACCACGGGCCTGCACAGCATCGGCGAGGCCGGGCGCCTCATCGAGTATGGCGATGCGGATGTCATGATCGCCGGCGGCGCCGAGTCCACCGTCTCGCCCCTGGGCATCGGTGGCTTTGCCGCCATGCGGGCGCTGTCGACCCGCAACGACGACCCGGCCGCTGCTTCCCGCCCCTGGGACAAGGACCGCGACGGTTTCGTGCTGGGCGAAGGCGCCGGTGTGCTGGTGCTCGAGGAATACGAGCATGCCAAGGCGCGCGGCGCCAAGATCTACGCCGAACTGGCGGGCTACGGCATGAGCGCCGATGCCGGCCACATGACCGCACCCAACATGGACGGCCCGCGCCGCGCCATGGTCAACGCCCTGCGCAATGCCGGCCTCAACCCGGGCCAGGTGGACTACCTGAACGCGCATGGGACCTCGACGCCGCTGGGCGATGTCAATGAGACGAATGCCATCAAGGCAGCGCTCGGCGACCATGCCAAGCGCATCGTGGTGAGTTCCACCAAGTCCATGACCGGGCACCTGCTCGGCGGCGCGGGCGGGCTGGAGTCGGTGTTCACGGTGCTGGCCGTGCATCACCAGAAGGTGCCGCCCACCGTCAACCTGCACAACCCCGACCCGGAGTGCGACCTGGACTACTGCGCCCACACGGCGCGTGACGCCCGGATCGATGTGGCCGTCAAGAACAACTTCGGTTTCGGCGGTACCAACGGCACGCTGGTGTTCAAGCGTGCCTGAGGCCGCGACGCCCAGGCACTGAAGCCGACCTGCTGCGCCAGTCCTCACCGTCCGCAGCCGCCATGGCCCGCCATCACGCCCCGCCGGTGTCCTGCGCCGTGGGGCGTTCGTTTTTTCTGGGCGGCTGCCTGGCGCTGGTGTGGGGGGCGGCCCTCGGGGCCAACGTCCTGTGGTGGGCCTGGGCGCCGGACTCGTCTGTGGCGCCTTGGCTCGGCATGGCCACGGCCCTGCTCTGCGGCGCTGTGCTGCGCCTGAGCTGGCAGCGCCGCGCGCAAGGCTGTCTGCACTGGGACGGCGCTGCCTGGCGCTGGCAAGGCAGACTGCCACCCCCTCGGCAGCGCGCAGTCGTTGCGCCCGGGTTCCGGCCGGGCTGCGCGCCGCCTCTCGCCGCCGTGCGTGCAGGTTTTCCTCCTCTGGACCAGGACAGCGAAGTGCAGGTCCGGCTGGCGCTGGACCTGCAGCGCTGGATGCTCATCCGGATGCAGCATCTGGACGGCCGGCGCGCCTGGGTGTGGGCCGATGCCGCCAGTGACCCGACGCATTGGTTGGACTTGCGCCGTGCGATCCATGTGCAGCCGCACAATGAGGACTCGACCGCTACCCCCCAGCCGCAGCAGCCATGAGCCCGCCTTCGCCCGCCGCGCCCGAGCCCAGCCCGGACTCCGACGCCGCGCTGGTCCGGCTGAGCCAGGCGGGGGACCACAAGGCCTTCGAGTTGCTGGTGCTCAAGTACCAGCGCCGCATCCAGCGCCTGATCTCCCGCATGATCCGGGACCCGGGCCTGGTGGAGGACGTGGCGCAGGAGACCTTCATCCGCGCCTTCCGTGCGCTCGGCCAGTTCCGCGGCGAGGCGCAGTTCTACACCTGGCTGTAC
>CAYVGD010000134.1:0-7371 GCA_964450095.1 uncultured Polaromonas sp. | reverse complement strand
CTGGCGCAGAACGCCGACAGCGTGCGCCACCTGGGCGAGTTCGGCGTGGTGTTCCTGATGTTCGTGATCGGCCTGGAGTTCAACCTGGCCAAGCTGCGCGCCATGCGCCAGCATGTGTTCGGCCTCGGGCTGTTCCAGGTGACACTGACCATGCTGCTGGTGGTGGTCGGCTCCCTGCTGCTGGCGTGGCTGGTGCCCAGCGTGTGGAACCTGTCGTGGCAGGCGGCGCTGGCGCTGTCGGGCGCGGCCGCCATGAGCAGCACGGCCCTGGTGGTCAAGCTGCTGGCCGACCGGCTCGAGCTGGAGACCGAGCACGGCCGCCGCGTCATGGGCGTGCTGCTCTTTCAGGACCTGGCCGTGGTGCCGCTGCTGGTGATCATTCCCGCGCTGGGCTCGCCTGCCGAGGAACTGCTGGGCGCGCTGGCACTGGCCTTCCTCAAGGCCGCGGTGCTGGTGGGCCTGCTGCTCACCGGTGGCCAGCGGCTGATGCGCTGGTGGCTGACGCTGGTGGCCCGCCGCAAGAGCGAAGAGCTCTTCGTGCTCAACCTGCTGCTGGTGACGCTGGCGCTGGCCTGGCTCACCGAACTGGCGGGTCTGAGCCTGGCGCTGGGCGCCTTCATCGCAGGCATGCTGATCTCGGAGACCGAATACAAGCACCAGGTGGAAACCGACATCCGGCCCTTCCACGACGTGCTGCTGGGCCTGTTCTTCATCAGCATCGGCATGATGCTGGACTGGCGGGAGGTGGCCGCCAACTGGATCCTGGTGCTGGTGCTGCTGGTGGGGCCGGTGCTGCTCAAGCTGGCTCTGGTGGCGGCGCTGGCCCGCGGCCTGGGCGCCACGGCCGGCGTGTCGCTGCGCACGGGCCTGTACCTGGCGCAGGCCGGGGAGTTCGGCTTCGTGCTGCTGGCGCTGGCGCAGGACGGCCGGCTGCTGCCGCCGAACCTGCTCAACCCGATACTGGCGGCCATGGTGCTGTCCATGCTGGTGGCGCCCGTCATCATCCTGCAGGCCAACACCATCGTGATGAAGCTGGTCAGCAGCGAGTGGATGCAACAGTCGCTGCAGATGACGAGCATTGCGCGCAAGGCCATCAACACGCAAAAGCACGTGATCATCTGCGGCTACGGCCGCTGCGGGCAGAACCTGGCACGGGTGCTCGACCAGGAAGGCATTGCCTCCATCGCGCTCGACCTGGACCCGGACCGCGTGCGCCAGGCGGCAGCGGCCGGCAACTCGGTGGTGTTCGGTGACGCGGTGCGCCCGCAGTCGCTGATCGCCGCGGGCCTGGCGCGTGCCAGTGCCGTGGTGGTGACCTACCTCGACACCCCCAGCGCCCTGCGGGTGCTGGCCACGGTGCGCGAGCATGCGCCCTCGGTGCCCGTGATCGTGCGCACCGTCGATGACCACGACCTCGAGAAGCTGCAGACCGCCGGCGCCACCGAAGTGGTGCCCGAGGCGATCGAAGGCAGCCTCATGCTGGCCAGCCACGCGCTGGCGCTGGTGGGCGTGCCGATGCGCCGCGTGATCCGGCTGGTGCAGGACCAGCGCGACGCCCGCTACAACCTGCTGCGCGGCTACTTCCACGGCGCCGACGACAGCAACGCGCACGACATGGAGCAGGAGCGCCTGGCCAGTGTGAGCCTGCCCGCCAGCACGCGCCTGGCCGGGCGCGCGCTCGAGGCGCTGGCGCTGCACGCCGTGGGCGTGCGCGTGGTCAGCCTGCGCCGTGCCGCCGGCCAGGCCGCGCCCCTGGACGAGCACACCCGGCTCGAAGGCGGCGACACTCTGGTGCTCTCCGGACGGCCCGCCGCGCTGGCGCTGGCCGAGGACAAACTGCTCAAAGGATGAAACCGACGTGACCGCCCTGAACGTCCACGACTACCTGCGCCAGCACATCCGCACCGTGCCCGACTGGCCGGCGCCGGGCGTGCAGTTCCGCGACATCACACCGCTGCTGCAGGACCCGCGGGTCTTCCGCGTGCTGATCGACGCCTTCGTGCACCGCTACATGGACCCGGCCTTGCGGCCCGACGTGGTGGCCGGGCTCGATGCGCGCGGCTTCATCATCGGCTCGGTGGTGGCCTACGAGCTGTGCGTGGGCTTTGTGCCCATCCGCAAGAAAGGCAAGCTGCCCTTCACCACTGTCGAGGAAACCTACGAGCTGGAATACGGCAGCGCCACCGTGGAGCTGCACACCGACGCGGTGCACCCCGGCCAGCGGGTGCTGCTCATTGACGACCTGATCGCCACCGGCGGCACCATGATGGCCGGCCGGCGCCTGCTGGAAAAGCTCGGCGCCACCGTGGTGGAAGGCGCAGCCATCGTGGACCTGCCCGAACTCGGCGGCTCCGAGCGGCTCAAGGGCTCGGGCCTGCCGCTCTTCACGCTGGTGGATTTCGCGGGGCACTGAGCGAGGCACTGGGCAGCGCCCCAGCTTTCACCGCTCCCCGAGCGCGCCGCCCCAGGTCTTGGTCACGGGCTTGGTGAGGTAGCTCAGCACGCTGCGCTCCATGGCCTTGATGTCCACGCTGGCGGTCAGGCCCGGGCGCAGGCTGATCTCCTGCGCCTTGCGGCCCGCGAACTCGTTGCCGGTGATGCGGATGCGCACCCGGTAGTGAATGAACGGGCCCTGGCGCGTTTCCTCGGTGACCACGTCGGGGCTGATGTAGACCACCTCGCCCTGCATGGCGCCGAAGATGGCCGAGTCGTAGGCGTCGAGCTTGACGCTGGCGTACTGGCCCAGCGCCACGAAAGCGATGTCGGTGGTGCTGACCTTGGCCTCGACGATCAGCTGGTCGGCCTTGGGCAGCAATTCCATCACCACGTCGCCCGGGCGCACCACGCCACCCACCGTGTTGATCTTGATCTGGTTGACCACGCCGTCCATGGGCGCCACCAGCTCGGTGTGCTCCAGCAGCTGGGTGCGGTCGCGCAGCTGCTCGGTCTGCGTGGAGAGGTCTTCCTGCGCCTTGGTCATCTCGGCCTGTGCGTCCTGGAAATACTTGTTGCGGCGGTTCGATATCTGGGCCTGCAGGTCGGCCACCGACCGCTCCAGGCGCAGGATCTCGGCGCGGCTGACGTCGCCCGACGCCTCCAGCCGGCGGTTGATGGACAGTTCCGTCTCGGCCAGGCGCAGGATGCCCTCGAGCGAGCGGATGTCATCACGGATGGCAGTCTGCCGCTTGTTGAACAACTCGGTCTGGTTGCGGATGTACTCGGTGTAGGGCAGCAGGTCGCGGCCGAACTGCAGCGGCTTGCCGTAGACCTCGGCCTGCAGGCGCGCGAGCGTGATGCGCAGCGCCGCCACCTTGGCGCTGCTGTCAGCCACGGCAGCCTGGGCACGCTCCTTCTGCAAGGTGGCCAGGAGCTGCCCGGCTGTCACGCGCTCGCCTTCCTTGACATGCAGCTGTGTGACGATGCCGCCGTCGGGCGACTGAACGAGCTGGGTGCGCGCGGCGACCACCAGCTGCGCCTGGGCGCGGGTGACCTGGTCGACCTGCGCCACCGAGGCCCACAGCAGCAACAGCAGCAGGCCAGACATCATCGCGTACAGCGCCCAGCGCGAACGCGAGGGCGCATCCAGATCGCCGAGCAGTTCGCCTGGGCGTGCAGGCGCCGGCGCCGCAGCAGCGCGGGGAATCGCGTCATTGGCGGCCACAGGTGCAATGGGGAGGGCGGTGTCGGTCATGGCAGGTCGCAGGTTTCAGGCGGTGGCCGCAGGGCTGAAATGAACGCAGGCAGCGGGCTCATGCGGTGACCCCGCGCGGCGCCGCGGTCGCGGGGGCTTCGGTCGCAGCCGGTTGCGCCCGCTGCTGGAGCTGCTGGAGCACGGCATCGCGCGGCCCGTCCATGACGATGCGGTTGCCCGCCACCACCACGATGCGCTCGACCAGCGGCAGCACGCTTGGCTTGTGCGTGACCACCACCACGGTCTTGCCCCGGGCGGCTTCTTCGGCCAGCACGCGCAGGCAACGGCGCTCCTGCTCGTCGTCCAGGGTGGCGGTGGGCTCGTCCAGCAGCAACACGGCCGGGCTGGTGAGCACGATGCGGGTGAAGGCCAGCAGCTGCTTCTGCCCGCCCGACAGGCCTTTGCCGCCTTCGCTGATGACGCGCTCGAGCCCCTTGGGATGCAGCGCCACCTGCTTGTCCATGCCGGTGCGCTGCATGGCGTGCAGCACCACGTCGTCGCCGGGGTCGGGCAGGCCCACCAGCAGGTTCTCGCGCACGGTGCCCTGAAACAGGCGGTGCTCCTGCTGCAGGTAACCCACGTGCTCGCTCACCACCTGCCGGTGCACGTGGGAGAGGTCCAGCCCATCAACCAGCACGCGGCCCGCCGAGGGGTGGTACATGCCGCTGAGCAGCCGAAGCAGCGTGGACTTGCCGGCGCCGTTGGGGCCCAGCACGGCCACGCGCTCGCCCGGGCGGATCTCCAGCCGGTCCACCTGCAGCGCCGGGGGGCCGTCGCCATAGGCAAAGCGCACCTCCGAAAGCTGGTAGTGGCCCGCGAGCTGGTCGGGCACCAGGGGCTGCTCGACCGCATGGTTGTCCAGCGGCAGTTGGTGGAGCTTTTCCAGGCTCTCGAGTGCAGCGCGCGCATGTGCATGCTGCACCAGCAGGCCCGGCAGGGCCATGACCGGCGCCAGCACGCGCCCGCTCATGATCGAGCAGGCAATGAGCGCGCCCATGGTCATGTGGCCCTGCATCACTGCCCAGGCGCCGGCCACCACCAGGCCCGCATAGCTCAGCTGCTGCAGCGCCGCCGACAGGTAGCTCACGCCCTCGGTCAGCCGGCGGGTCTGCAGGTCATTGGCGATGGTGCGGTGGTTCACGTCGATCCAGCGCGAGAGGAATTTCCAGCCGCCGGCACCCGCCTTGATGGTTTCCATGCCCTCCACCGCCTCGACCAGCAGGCCGGTCTTGAGGTTGGAGTGCTGCGCGCCGTCCATCGCATGGCGCATCAGGCGGCTGCGCATCGACAGTCCCATGGCGAGGGCCAGGAAGAAGGCCACCAGGGGCACGGCCGCCACCAGGGGATGGCCGATCAGCACGATGAGCGCGATGAACACCAGCCCCAGCGGCAGGTCGATCAGCGTGAACAAGGTGCTGGCCGTGTAGAAGCCGCGCACCACCTCGAAGCCGCGCACCTGCCCGGCCAGGGAGCCGACCGAGGCCGGGACCTGGTCGACGCGCAGCTGCAGCAGGCGCGAGAAGATCTCGCGCGACAGCCGGTTGTCCAGGCCCACGGTCACATGGTCCATCAGCTTGGAGCGGGCGAACTTCATGAACAGCTCGATCAAGACGCACAGCGCCACGCCCGAGGCGAGGATGGCCAGCGTGTCCGAGCTGCGCGTCGGAATGACGCGGTCGTACACCTGCATGGAAAAGAGCGAAGTCGCCAGCGCCAGAAAACCGATGAAGGCCGAGGCGGCGCAGGCCTCGAGCAGGTCGCCCTTGTAAAGGCGCAGGGTGCTGTAGACATGGCCGAGGAAGCCGCCGGTGCGGCCCGCGCCACCCAGGAGGGCCGACGCGCCGAAGGCCACCGACAGGCCGCGCGTCTCGAGCACGGCGCAGCGGCCCTCGATGGCGGCAGCAGGCAACACCTCGCTGCCCTGCTCGCCCAGGGCACGCCAGCCGCCCTGCACGGTCTGCTCGGTGAGCACCACCCAGCCGCTGCCGTCGGTGTGCGCCAGCAGGGGCAGGTGCGCCGCATCCGGGTTCTTGAGAAAGCGCGGCGCATTCAGGCCCATGCGGCTGGCCAGCGCCGCCAGCGCCTGCTGCGGCGTGCCCGCACCCGGCAGGGCCTGGAGGCTGGCGTTCAGGCGCAGGTTGTCGAGCTTGTGGCCCTGGGCGCGGGCCAGGCGCTTGAAGGCCCAGGCCAGTGAGGAAAAGGTGTCGGGCATGGGCGCTCAGGGAAGGTCGGTGGGAAGGTCCAGGCGCAGCTGCAGCCGGTGCATGGCGCCCACGAGGCTGGCGCGCGCATCGGCCAGGCTGTACTGGTTCTGCGCAAGGTCGCGCGCGGCATTGAGCAGGTCCTGCCAGCTCTTGCGGCCGGCCTGGAACTGGCGCAAGTAGGAGTCGAGCACGGTGCGCGAGCCTTCCACCGAACGCTCCAGCGCGGCCGAACGGACCAGGGCGCTGGTGTATTCATCGCGGTCGGTCAGCAGCACCTGCTGCAGGTCCTGGATGGCCGCGGCCACGGCCTGGTCCTGGCTTTCGACGCGGATGGCCAGGGCCGCCGCCTCGGCTTCATTGGCAAAGCCGGCGCCGGGCGTGTAGCGCAAGCCGGCGAACACGGCCGGCGACAGGGTGGGCGACACCGGCGTGGCGACCCAGGGCCGCTCAAGCCGGACGTAGATCTGCGGCCAGCGCTCGGCCTGCTTGGCCGCGTATTGGCTGGAGACCACCTCGCGCTCCTGGCGCGCCTTGTTCACCAGCGCATGGTTCTGGGCCACCTGCTGCATGTCGGTAACCTGGAGCAGTCGGGTGAAACGGGTTCCCGCCTCGAGGCTGGGCACAGCCTGCGCCGGCTTCAGGCGACCGGCCAGCTGCGGCAGGCCGCTGAGCTGTTCCAGCCGGTTGAGCGCTGTCTGCATGGCCGTGTGCGCGGTGGCCAGCTCGACTTCCGTCTGCAGCAGGCGCGCCTGGGTGAACTCGAGGTCGATGCGGGGCGAGGCCTGTGCATCCACCCGCCTTTGCATTTGCTCCTCGTAGCCACGCAGCCGCTCCAGGGTTTCGCGGGCGGCCTCCAGGCGCTCTGCAGCGCCCACGTAGCCCTGCCAGGCGTTGGTGGCCTGCAACGACAAATCCAGCAGCAGCAGTTGCGCATGCACCTGCGACAGCTGTGAGCGGCGCTCCGCTTCGCTGACGCGGTGACCGGTGCGGCCCGCGTCCCACACGGTCTGCTCGACCCGCAACGCCTGGGTGGGGAAACGGTTGGTGCGGGTGGCGGCCTCGCCCTCGGCCACAACGCTGACCGTGGGCCAGCGCTGCCGCTGGGCGGCCGCCAGGTCCTGGCCGGCCGCCTGGGCCTGCAGCCGCGAGGCCTTCAGGCTGGGGTGCTGAGCCTGCACGGCCTCCAAGAGGCGCCGCAGGCCCAGCTCAGGGCCGGCCACCGGCTGGGCCGCCACCTTCAACATAGAGGACTGCGACAGCTGCTGCGATGCAGAAAGGCGCAGCCCATCGGCCTGGGCCGGGCCAAGCGCCAGGGCGCTCAAGACGGCCATCGCGGCCCAGCCGATCGGCTTGGCCGCGATGGATGCGTTGGTGAGAGCGCCTGAACGATCGACGGACCTGCGGTGCATGAGGAAAAGAAAAAAGAGGAAGAAAGTATGGATACAAAGAGCCCTGGCATGCTTCAGTCCCAGGTGC
>CAYVGD010000133.1:0-7410 GCA_964450095.1 uncultured Polaromonas sp. | reverse complement strand
CCGCCATGCCGCAGATCCAGGCCGGCAAGCTGCGCCCGCTGGCCATCACCAGCGCGCGGCGCTCGCCGCTGCTGCCGCAGGTGCCCACGCTCGAGGAGTCGGGCATCCGCGAGGCCAACGTCAACTCCTGGCAAGCCGTGGCCGCGCCGCGGGGCCTGCCGGCCGATGTGCGCAGCCGCTTCCATGCGGCCGTCGTTTCGGTGATGAACGACCCCAAGGTGCGCAGCGGCCTGCTCGAGCTGGGCTTCGAGATGGTGCTCAATTCGCCCGCCGAGTTCGCCACCTTCCAGGCCAGCGAGTTCGCGCGCTGGCAGCGCCTGATCGCTGCGCGCAACATCAAGGCCGACTGAGCCGCCAGCCCGTGAGCGCCCAGCCCGCCAACGATGCCGCCCGCGTGGTTGCCCGCGGACCCGACCGTGTCGGCGAGTCCCCTGTTTGGGACACCCGCCTGCAGGCCCTGTGGTGGGTGGACATCGAGTCGCGTCGCGTGCGGCGCTGGACGCAGGCCGGCGAGGCGCTGCACGCCTGGACCCTGCCCGAGCGTGTGGGGTGCATCGCTCTGGCCGAGGACGGCCGCGTGCTCGCGGCCATGGAAAGCCGCATTGCGCTGGCCCGCCTGGGTGACGACGGCAGCGTGGTGCTGGAGGACCTGGCGCACGTCCGCCACCCTGCGCCGGGCATGCGCTTCAACGACGGGCGCTGCGACGCCAGCGGCCGGCTCTGGGTGGGCACCATGGTCATGGACATGGGCCTGGCTTCGGCCCAGGGCGGGCTGTACTGCCTGGACGAGCGCGGCCTCACCGGCCCGTGGGTGGACGGCCTGCTCACGCCCAACGGATCGGGTTTCAGCCCCGACGGTCGCACCTTCTATCTTTCGGATTCGCACCCGCAGGCCCAGCAGGTTTGGGCCTTCGATGCCGACCCCGAGCGCGGCACGCTCTCGGGCCGCCGGCCCTTCATCGACTTTCGGCCGCTGCCCGGGCGGCCCGATGGCGCCGCCGTCGACGCCCAGGGCAACTACTGGATCTGCGGCAACGACGCGGGGTGGGTGCATGCCTTTTCCCCGGCTGGTCAGTTGCTTCGCTCGCTGCCCGTGCCTTTTCCGAAGCCGTCGATGTGCTGCTTCGGCGGGCCGGACCTGGGCACGCTGTTCGTCACTTCCATCGTGCCGGCCGATCCGGCCCTGGACAGCCAGGGCCTGAGCGGCTGCGTGGTCGCGCTCGCCCCCGGCGTGCGGGGCCAGCCCGAGCCGCGCTTTGCCCGTTTCCCCCGAGCGGCCTGAGGCCGCCTCCTCCGTTTTCACCCCACCCCAGGAGACAACATGAAACTGCAAAAAACCCTGCTGGCGATCGCCGCCACCTGCGCTGCCATGGCTGCGCAGGCCGTCGAATTCCGCTCGGCCGACATCCACAACGCTGACGACTACCCCACCGTGGTCGCGGTCAAGCACATGAGCACCGTGCTGGAGAAGTCCAGCGGCGGCAAGCACAAGATCAAGGTGTTCAACAAGGGCGCCCTGGGCTCCGAGAAGGAGACCATCGACCAGCTCAAGATCGGCGCGCTCGATTTCGCCCGCGTGAACGTGGCGCCGATGAACAACATCTGCCCGGCCACCATGGTGCCCACCATGCCTTTCCTGTTCCGCTCGGTCGAGCACATGCGCAAGGCGCTGGACGGTCCCGTGGGTGAGGAAATCCTCAAGAGCTGCGAGCAGTTCGGCTACATCGGCCTGGCCTTCTACGACAGCGGCGCACGCTCGATCTACGCCAAAAAGCCGATCAAGACCGTGGCCGACACCAAAGGCATGAAGATCCGCGTGCAGCAGTCCGACCTGTGGGTGGCACTCGTCAGCGCCATGGGCGCCAACGCCACGCCCATGCCCTTTGGCGAGGTGTACACGGGCCTGAAGACCGGCCTGATCGATGCCGCAGAGAACAACATCCCGTCCTTCGACACCGCCAAGCACGTCGAGGCCGTGAAGTTCTACTCGCGCACCGAACACTCCATGGCACCGGAGATCCTTCTGATGTCCAAGGTGGTGTGGGACAAGCTGCCCAAGGCCGAGCAGGACATGGTCCGCGCCGCGGCCAAGGACTCGGTCAAAGTGCAGCGCGCTGCCTGGGATGCACAGGAAGCCAAGTCGCTGGCCAACGTGAAGGCCGCCGGCGCCGAGATCGTCGAGGTCGACAAGCGCACCTTCCAGGCCGCCATGGGCCCGGTGTATGACCGCTTCATCACCACACCCGACCTCAAGCGCCTGGTCAAGGCCATCCAGGACACCAAGTAAGTCCGCAACCCCTCCCGGCGCCTTCGGGCGTCGGGATTCATCTTTTCCCTTCCATGTTCACCCGAATCTGCGCGGCCCTGGCCAGGCTCTGCCTGGGCCTGGCCATCGTGCTGCTGGTGGCGCTCATCCTGTGCGTGCAGTGGCAGGTCATCGGCCGCTACATCCTCAATGACACGCCCACCTGGGCGGAGAACCTCGCGCTGCTGATCGTGCTCTTCGTCACCTCCTTCGGCGTAGCCGTGGGCGTGCGCGATGCGGGCCACATCGGCCTGGAGTCCCTGGTCGGCCTGCTGCCCGATGCCTGGCAGCGCCGCATCGCCTACCTGGTGCACGTGCTGGTGGGCCTCTTCGGCGCGCTCATGGTGCACGGCGGCTGGATCTGGGCCCGGGCCAAGTGGGGCGAGAAGAAGGCCATGCTGCCGGTGCCCGACGGCATCGACTATGTGCCCATCATCATTGCCGGCGCGCTGATCGTGCTGTTTTCGATTGAACATGTGGTCGCCCTGCTGCGCGGCCAGAACGTGGAGCCCGCATGGAACTGACGGTGCTCGCGGTGAGCTTCACCGTGCTCTTGCTGCTGGGCGTGCCCGTGGCCTTTGCCATCGGCCTGGCTTCGGTGGCCACCATCCTGGCGGCCGGCCTGCCCATGGCCATGGTCTTCCAGAAGATGGTGGGCGGCATGCAGGTGTTCTCCTTCCTAGCCATCCCGTTTTTCATCTTCGCCGGCGAGCTCATGCTGTACGGTGGCATCGCCGACCGCATCATCCGCTTTGCCAACAGCCTGGTCGGCCACGTGCGTGGCGGCCTGGGCATGAGCAACGTGCTGGGCTGCACGATCTTCGGTGGCGTCGCGGGCTCTCCCATGGCCGATGTCTCGGCCATCGGCTCGGTGATGATTCCGCTGATGAAGAAGCAGGGCTACGACGCCGATTACGCGGTGAACGTGACCACGCACGCCTCGCTGGTGGGCGCCATCATGCCCACCTCGCACAACATGATCATCTTCACGCTGGCCACCGCGGGCATCGCGTCGGTCAGCGTGCTGGGCCTCATCCTGGCCGGGCTGATCCCGGCCATCATCCTGACGGTGTGCAACCTCGCGGCCGCCTACTACGTGGCGGTCCGGCGCGGCTACCCGGTGCACGGCCAGTTCCCCGGCTGGGCCATGGTGCTGGCCGCATTCCTGGCGGCGCTGCCCGGCCTCTTCGTGGTCGTCATCATCCTGGGCGGCATCCTCTCGGGCGCATTCACGGCCACCGAGTCGGCGGCCATCGCCGTGGCCTGGGCGCTGCTCATCACGGTGTTCGTCTACCGCAGCCTGTCGTGGAAGAGCTTCCTGAAAGCCTGCGCCAAGGCCTGCAAGACCACGGGCGTGGTGCTGCTGCTCATCGGCATCTCGGCGGCCTTCGGCTACTTCCTGGCGCTTTACGAGGTGCCGCAGAAGACGGGCGAGCTGATGAAGATGGTCAGCGAGAGCCCCTGGGTCATCTTCCTGATGATCAACGTGCTGCTGTTCGTGCTGGGCACCTTCCTGGACATGGCGGCCACCATCCTGATCTGCACGCCCATCTTCATGCCCATCGCCATGCAGTTCGGCATGGACCCGCTGCAGTTCGGCATCGTGATGCTGATCAACTGCGCCCTGGGCCTGAACACGCCGCCCGTGGGCACGGTCCAGTTCGTGGGCTGTGCCATCGGCGAGATTTCGGTGGGGCAGGTCATGCGCACCATCGCGCCGTTCTACGGGGCCCTGGGCCTGACGCTGATGGCCGTGACCTACGTGCCCGCGTTCTCGCTGTGGCTGCCGGGGCTGTTCAAGTAACCGGGGCTGGCCGCGCGCGGCCGATCGCCTGACAATGCCCGGCGGGCCCTGTGCCCGACCGGGCGCTTGGCTTTTGGAATCCTTCATGTCCTTTCCCTCCCACCCCCTGCTGCTGCGCATGCACGCCGAGGACAACGTGGCCATCGTGGCCAATGACGGTGGCCTGCCTGCCGGCACGGTCCTGCCCGAAGGCCAGCCTGGTGCGGGCCTGCTGCTGCGCGACAAGGTGCCCCAGGGCCACAAGGTCGCGCTGTCGGACATCGCACAGGGCGCATCTGTGCTGCGCTACAACGTGCCGATCGGCTATGCGCTGCAGCCGATCGCGGCCGGCAGTTGGGTGCACGAGCGCCTGCTGCAGATGCCCTCGGCCCGTGCGCTGGAGGGCCTGCCCATGGCCACGGAACAGCCGCCGGTGCTGGAGGCGCTGCAGGGCTTCACCTTCGAGGGCTACCGCAACGCCGACGGCTCGGTGGGCACGCGCAACATCCTGGCCATCACCACCACCGTGCAGTGCGTGGCCGGCGTGGTCGAGCAAGCGGTGCGCCGCATCAAGGCCGAGTTGCTGCCGCTCTATCCGAACGTGGACGATGTGGTCGGGCTCGAGCACAGCTACGGCTGCGGCGTCGCGATCGACGCGCCCGATGCGGTCATTCCCATCCGCACGCTCAGGAACATCAGCCTCAACCCCAACTTCGGCGGCGAGGTGATGGTGGTGAGCCTGGGCTGCGAGAAGCTGCAGCCGCAGCGCCTGCTGCCGGCCGGCAGCATCCCGATCACCGATGGCCGCAGCCCCGAGGATGGGCCGCACACGGTGTGCCTGCAGGATGCGCACCATGTGGGTTTCATGTCCATGCTGGACGACATCGTGCAAAGCGCCCGGCCGCACCTTCAGCGGCTCGATGCCCGGCGTCGCGAGACCGTGCCCGCCAGCGAACTGGTGGTGGGCGTGCAGTGCGGTGGCAGCGATGCGTTCTCGGGCGTCACCGCCAACCCGGCCGTGGGCCATGCGGCCGACCTGCTGGTGCGCGCCGGCGCCACCGTGATGTTCTCGGAGAACACCGAGGTGCGCGATGCGGTCGAGCAGCTCACCGGCCGGGCCGCCACGCCCGAGGTGGCCGAGGCCATCGTGCGCGAGCTCGGCTGGTACGACCGCTACCTGGACCGCGGTCGCGTGGACCGCAGCGCCAACACCACGCCGGGCAACAAGGCCGGCGGCTTGTCCAACATCGTTGAAAAGGCGATGGGCTCCATCATCAAGAGCGGCTCGTCGCCGATCGCGCACGTGCTGTCGCCGGGCGACAAGCTGCGCCCTGGCCAGCGCGGCCTGGTGTATGCCGCCACGCCCGCCAGCGACTTCATCTGCGGCACGCTCCAGCTGGCCGCAGGCATGAACCTGCACGTGTTCACCACCGGCCGCGGCACGCCCTATGGCCTGGCCGAATGCCCGGTGGTCAAGGTCGCCACCCGCACGGACCTGGCCCGCCGCTGGCATGACCTCATGGACTTCAATGCCGGCCGCATTGCCGACGGCGAACTGAGCGTGGAGGAAGCCGGCTGGGCCCTGTTTCACCAGATGCTGGAGGTGGCCAGCGGCCGCCAGAAGACCTGGGCCGAGCGCTGGAAGCTGCACAACGCGCTGGTGCTGTTCAACCCGGCGCCTGTGACCTGATGCCGCACACGCCCTGCCTGCAACCGGAGCGTTTCGCCGGCCAGGTGGGTGGGCGTGCGGTGGGCCTCTTCGTCCTGGAGGCCAGCGGCCTGCGCGCCGCGGTCTGCAACCACGGTGCGCGCCTGCTGGAGCTGTGGGTGCCCGACCGGGAGGGCACGCCCCGGGATGTGGTGCTGGGCCACGACAGCCTGGCCCAGCTGCTTTCGGGCCAGGCCTCCATGGGCGCCTTCATCGGTCGCTTCGCCAACCGCATTGCGCGGGCCGAACTGCCCTTGCCGCAGGGCCCGCACCGTCTGCCTGCCAACGACGGGCCGCACTGCCTGCATGGCGGTCCGGGCGGCAGCCGCCACCAGGTGTTCGAGGTGCTGGCCCACGGCCGCGATCACCTGCGCCTGGGCTGGACCTTCCGCGAGGCCGACGATGGCTTTCCCGGCGAGGTGGATCTGGTGCTCGAATACCGGCTGGAGGCCGGGCGGCTGGTGCTGGCGCACAGCGCGCGTGTGCGCGGCGCGGCCACGCCCCTGAGCTTCACCGGCCATGCCTACTTCAACCTCGAGGGGGGTGATGCCGAGCACGCGCTGGACCACGACCTGCAGATCGGCGCCAGCCGCTACCTGCCCGTGGGTGCGGACCGCATTCCCACCGGCGCCACGCCGCCCGTGGCCGGCAGCGTCTTCGACTTCCGGTCCCCGCGCACGCTGCGCGATGCGCTCGTGCAAGGCGATGCGCAGCGTGCCCTGGGCCAGCCACCGGGCTTTGACCACTGCTTTGCAATCGACGGCCAGGGGTTTCGCCGCCATGCGCGGCTGAGTACGCCGGGCTCGGGCATTGCCATGGAGGTGTGGGCCGATGCGCCCGGCCTGCAGCTCTACAACTGCGCGCCCATGGACGGCAGCTTGCCGCGCCATGCCGGCAAGCATGGCCGCACCTACGGCTGCTACGCCGCGGTCTGCCTGGAGCCGCAGCAGTGGCCTGATGCGCCGCACCAGCCGGGCTTCCCGGATGTGATGCACCTCCCTGGCACGCAGGTCGAGGGTCGCATCGAATACCGCTTCGAGGCCGGCACGCAGGCGCCGGGCGCCTGACCCCGGGTGGATGCGGATCGCCGGGCCGCAGCTCGGGCGCTACAGTGCACCCAGCCTTTTTGGAGTTCCGAATGCCCCCAGCCTCGCCCCGCATCCTGGCCTTCGACATCTTCGGCACCGTGGTGGACTGGCACGGCTCCATCGTGCGCGAAGTGCGGGCGTTGTACCCGCAGGTCGACGCCGACGCCTTCGCGCTCGCCTGGCGCGCGGGCTACCAGCCGGCCATGCAGCGTGTGCGCTCGGGCGAACTGGGCTGGACCCGCATCGACGAGCTGCACCGGCTGATCCTTGACGAACTGCTGCCCCGCTTTGGCCTGGCGCACCTGGACGAGCCGGAGCGGCGCCACCTCAACCATGTGTGGCACCGGCTGGACCCCTGGCCCGACAGCGTGCCCGGCCTCGAGCGCCTGAAGGCCCGCCACACGGTGGTGACGTTGTCCAACGGCAACCTGGGGCTGCTCACGAACATGGCCAAGCGCGCCGGCCTGCCCTGGGACTGCATTCTGTCGGCCGAGGTGTTTCGCGCCTACAAGCCCGACCCGGCCAC
>CAYVGD010000132.1:0-7430 GCA_964450095.1 uncultured Polaromonas sp. | reverse complement strand
GTCCGCGAAGTTCGTCTTCAGGCCTTCGGCGTAGTCGTCGTCCAGGGGCATGCGCCAGCACAGGTCCTGGGCGGCATCGCCAGCGGCCAGCAGAGACTGGGCGAGTTCGTCGTCGCTGGCAAACAGGCCCGAGCGCACCGCGCCCAGCGCGATCACGCAGGCACCGGTGAGCGTGGCGATGTCCACCACCGCGCGCGGCTTGAAGCGCTCGGCGTAGGTCAGCGCATCGCAAAGAATCAAGCGGCCTTCGGCATCGGTGTTGAGAACCTCGATCGACTGGCCGCTCATGCTGGTGACCACGTCCCCCGGCTTGAGGGCCCGCCCGTCGGGCATGTTCTCGCACGCCGGAATCAAGCCCACCACGTTCAGCGCAGGCTGCAATTCGGCCAGGGCCCGGAAGGTGCCCAGCACGCTGGCGGCGCCGCACATGTCGTACTTCATCTCGTCCATTTCGGGGGCGGGCTTGATGGAAATGCCGCCCGTGTCGAACGTGATGCCCTTGCCCACCAGCACCACCGGCGCCTCGGTCTTGGCAGCGCCCGTGTAGCGAAGCACGATGAAGCGAAGCGGCTCTTCCGAGCCACGGGAGACGGCCATGAAGGAACCCATGCCCAGCTTGGCAACTTCCTTCGGACCCAGCACCTCCACCTGCACGCCCTTGCTGCGAGCCAATTCCTTGGCCGCAGCGGCCAGCAGCGTGGGCGTGGCATGGTTGGGCGGGCGGTTGCCCCATTCGCGCGCCAGGGCCACGCCGCGCGAGACGGCCACCGCCTTGTCGAATTCGGCGCGCACCTGCGCGGCATCGGGCACGGCCAGCAGCAGTGATTCAAGCGATGCGGGTTGCGCCTTCGACTTGGTGTGCTGGTAGCTGTAGGCCGCGTCCGCCGCAGCCAGCACGGTGGCCCGGGCAGGGGCCGCAAGCTCGTCGGCCTCCAGCCAGCCCAGGCTGACGATGACCCGGCGCACGGCCGAGCCCTTGAGCGATGTCAGCGCCGCGGCCACGGCAGCGCGCACCTGCGATGCGCCGCCCTCGCCCACACCGGCCAGCACCAGGCGCCGCGCGGCCAGACCCGGCGTGCGGTAGGCCTGCAGGAGCTTGCCCGGCTTGGTCTCGAGGTCGCCCTGCTTGATGGCCGTGCCCACCAGCGCGGAAATCAGGTCGGCATCGCCGGCGGTGCGTTCGGGCACGAGCACGATGAGTGCGTCGCACTTCTCGGTGGCCGCGCGGGCGCGGCTGAGGGTCTTGAGTTCGAAGTTCATAATCGGGGGGCTGGTGAGGCAGGCCCGGAGCGGCGCCCGAACCGGTGCATATTGACGCGCAATGTTATTCCAATCCTCTCTACGCAAAGAGCTCGCGCGCAGCTTCGGTGCCACCCTGGTGGTGCTGGTCACCATCATCCTGACCATCGTGCTGATCCGCACGCTGGGCCAGGCGTCCAAGGGCGCGGTCAACCCGCAGGACGTGATGCTGCTCATGGCCTACGCCACGCTGGGGCGGCTGCCCACCATCCTGGGGCTGTCGCTGTTCATCGCGATGGTGAGCGTGCTCTCGCGCCAGTACCGCGACAGCGAGATGGTGGTCTGGCTGGGCAGCGGCAAGGGCCTGGCCAGCTTCGTGCGGCCCATGCTGCGCTTTGCCTGGCCGGTGTTGCTGGTCACCGCCTTTTCGGCGCTGTGGCTGTGGCCCTGGACCAACCAGAAAACGCAGGAGCTCAAGCAGCGCTATGAGCAGCGCAGCGACCTGGACCGCGTGGCCCCCGGCCAATTCCAGGAGTCGAGCGACGGCTCTCGCGTGTTCTTCATCGACCGCAACTCGCGCGACAAGTCGGGCACCGACATCTTCATCGCCACCACCGATCAGCGCGCCCGCACCATCACCACGGCGCGCTCGGGCGAGGTGAACCTGGTCAACGGCGCGCAGGTGCTGACCCTGCATGACGGCGAACGCCTGGAGATCGCGCACCCCAAGGGCGCGCAACCGCCGCCCATCCGCATCAGCAGCTTTTCCAGCTACGGCGCGCGCATCAGCGATGGCGCAAGCCGCGGCTTGGACCTGCAATCGCACAAGCTGCTGTCCACGTGGGCGCTGCTGCAGAACCCGACCCGGCCCAACCAGGGCGAACTGGCCTGGCGGCTGGGGTTGGCGCTTTCCACGCTGAACATGGTGGTCGTGGCCGTGGCCATGACCAGCGTGAACCCGCGCACCGGGCGCAGCAGCAACCTGATCCAGGCGATCTTCTTTTTCCTCGTCTACAACAACCTCATCACCCTGAGCCAGAACTGGGTGCAGGCGGGCATGGTCTCGCTGGGCGCGCTGATGGCCCTGCTGCATGGCGGCGTGCTGCTGCTGGCACTGGCCTGGCTGTTCAAGCGCCACCATAACCTGAACCTGCCGCTGTGGATGGCCTGGCCCGGCTGGGCCACTTGGCGAAAGGCCCGCGCATGAAGACGCTGCGCAAACTCATTTACGGCGAGACGCTGGCGTCCATTGCAGCGGTGACGATGGGCTTTCTGGCGCTGTTCCTGTTCTTCGACCTGGTTGATGAGCTTCAGAGCCTGGGCAAGGGCAACCCGCTCGAAGGCGGTGTCTACGAGCTGCGCCACGCGCTGCTGTACGTCACGCTGTTGCTGCCCAGCCGGCTTTATGAACTGCTGCCGATCTCGGTGCTGCTGGGCACCATCATCGTGATGGCGCGCTTGGCGCAAAGCTCCGAATACACCATCCTGCGCACCAGCGGCCTGGCCCCCTGGCGGGCGCTGCGCATCCTGCTCACGCTCGGCGGGTTCTTCGTGGTGCTGTGCTTCATCGTGGGCGACTACGTGGCGCCGGCCGCAGACCGCGCATCGCAGCTGCTCAAGGCCAAGTACTCGGGCCGCATCACGGTGGGGCAGACCGGCGCCTGGCTGCGCGAGCGGCAGGACCATTCGAACTACGTGGTGAACGTCAAGGCGCTGTCGCCGCGCAACACCATGCAGAACGTGGAGATCTACGAGTTCGACGGCCGCAACCGCGTGATCTCGGTCACGCAGGCCGACCAGGCGAGCTTTGCCGACAACGATGCCTGGCAGCTCGAACGCGTGCAGCGCATCGAATTCATTGCTGCGGCGCGGCCGCCGGCCAGCCAGCAGGCCGAGGCGGCCGATCCCGACGGGCGACGGGACCTGCGCGTGGAGCGCCAGCGCATGGAGGAACTGCGCTGGCCCACGCAGATCACGGCCGAGATGGTGTCGGTGGCGCTGCTGCGGCCGGATCGCATGCGCACCATCGACCTGTTCACCTACATCCGCCACCTGGAGGCCAATGGCCAGACTGCGCAGCGCTATGAGATCGAGTTCTGGCGCAAGGTCTTCTATCCCTTGAGCTGCCTCGTGATGGTGGTGCTGGCCCTGCCCTTTGCTTACCTGCACATGCGCTCGGGCGGCATCGCGTCTTATGTGTTCGGCGGCGTGATGATGGGCATCAGCTTCTTTCTGCTCAACAACGTCTTCGGCTACATCGGCAACCTGAGCAACTGGGAGCCCTGGCTTGCCGCCGCGGCCCCGGGGCTGCTGTACAGCGCCCTCTCGCTCACGGCCTTCGGCTGGCTGGTGCTCCGGCGCTGACCCCTTCCCCACAACACCCATGAAACCCGCCATCATCCTTTTCGCCCACGGCTCACGTGACCCGCTGTGGCACCGTCCCATTGAAGCCGTGGCCCAGGCCATTCAGGCGGCCGATCCCCAGGCGCAGGTGCGATGCGCCTACCTGGAACTGAGCACGCCGGGCCTGCCGGAAGCCGGAGCAGAACTCGTGGCCGCAGGCGCCCGTCACATCCGCGTGTTTCCCATGTTCCTGGGCATCGGCAAACACGCCCGCGAGGACCTGCCCCAACTCATGGACGACCTGCGATTGGCCCATCCGGATGTGCAGTTCGAACTGCTGCCCACGGCGGGTGAGTCTGCCCGCCTGACCGCCCTGATGGCCGACCTCGCCCTGGGCCGGGGTTGAGCAACATCCCGGGCCAGCCCTGCCCTTTCTCCCAGCCCACCGGGGGCAGTGGCTCCGCCCCGGGCATGGGTGATCCTCAGTCGCTGACAACACAGGCCTCATCCCCAGCAAGACCCCGAACCCAGGGGGTACGGGGTCACAAGGAAGCCGCCGGGTGGGCTCGGACTTGATGAGCGCGGTTTAGCTCTCAAACGGCATAATGGTCTTGAAATTTAGCGACCAGCCGTTATGAACCTTCACCAATTCCGCTTCGTCCAGGAAGCCGTTCGCCGCAACCTCAACCTCACCGAGACGGCCAAGGCGCTGCACACCTCGCAGCCTGGCGTGTCCAAGGCCATCATCGAGCTAGAGGAGGAACTGGGCGTGGAAATCTTCGCGCGCCATGGCAAGCGGCTCAAGCGCGTGACCGAGCCGGGCGAGCACGTGCTCAAGAGCATCGAACTCATCATGCGCGAAGTGGGCAATTTGCGGCGCATTGGCGAGCAGTTCTCCGCGCAGGACAGCGGCACGCTCTCGATCGCCACCACCCACACGCAGGCGCGCTACGTGCTGCCCCAGCCCGTGGCCCGGCTGCGCCAGGCCTTCCCCAAGGTGAACGTGAGCCTGCACCAGGGCTCGCCCGCGCAAGTGGCACGCATGCTCATCGACGAGGTGGCCGAAATCGGCATTGCCACCGAATCGCTGGCCAGCTACGACGAACTCGTCACCCTGCCCTGCTATGAATGGCAGCACATGCTGGTCATGCCGCAGGGCCATCCGCTGGCGCAGCAGGAACACATCACGCTGGAAGACCTGGCACAGCATCCGCTGATCACCTACCACCCCTCCTTCACAGGCCGCACCCGCATCGACGGCGCCTTTGCCGCTCGCAAGCTGGCGCCGCGCGTGGCGCTCGAAGCCATCGACTCGGACGTGCTCAAGACCTACGTGCGCCTCGGCCTGGGCGTGGGCATCGTGGCCGAAATGGCCATGCGCGACGACCCAGCCAACAACGACCTCGTGGCCCGCCCGGCCGGTGCACTGTTCGGCGCCAACGTGGCGCGCGTGGCCTTCAAGCGCAGCGCTTACCTGCGGAACTTCGTCTACAAGTTCGCCGAGCTGGTGAGCGACAAGCTCAGCCGCGAAACCATCATGAAGGCCATGTCCGGCCGCTTCGACGACCACGAACTCACCTGAACATCGCCCCCCATGAGCGCCCTGCCCGTCCACACGCCCGTGCTTGAAAGCCGCCTGCCCAGGGTCGGCACGACCATCTTCACCGTGATGTCGGCACTGGCGGCCGACAAAGGCGCGGTCAACCTCGGCCAGGGCTTCCCCGACTTCGGATGCGACCCCCGGCTCACCCAGGGCGTGACCGACGCCATGGCCGCGGGCCACAACCAGTACCCGCCCATGGCCGGCGTGCCCGCCCTGCGCCAGGCCGTCAGCCGCAAGATCGAATCGCTTTACGGCCGCCGCTACGACGAGGCCAGCGAGATCACCATCACTGCGGGGGCCACCCAGGCCATCCTGACCGCCCTGCTGGCCGCGGTGCACCCGGGCGACGAGGTGATCGTGCTCGAGCCCTGCTACGACAGCTACGTGCCCAACATCGAACTGGCAGGCGGCGTGGTCGTGCGCGTGCCGCTTCAGCCCGGCAGCTTCCGCCCCGACTTCGGCAGGATTGCCGCGGCCATCACGTCGCGCACGCGGGCGCTGATCATCAACAGCCCGCACAACCCCAGCGCCACGGTCTGGACGCGCGAGGAAATGCGGCAACTCGAGGAACTGCTGGCCCCCACCAACGTGCTGCTCATCTCTGACGAGGTGTACGAGCACATGGTGTTCGATGCACCGCAGCGCCAGCACCACAGCGCCGCCAGCTTTGCAGGGCTTGCAGCGCGCAGCTTCATCGTGAGCAGCTTTGGCAAGACCTACCACGTGACCGGCTGGAAGGTGGGCTACGTGGCCGCGCCCGCAGCGCTCACGGCGGAATTTCGCAAGGTGCACCAGTTCAACGTGTTCACCGTGAACACGCCCATGCAGCACGCCCTGGCAGGCCACATGCAGGACGCGGCCCCCTACCTCGACCTGCCCGCTTTCTACCAGCGCAAGCGCGACCTGTTCCGCGAGGGCCTCAGGCACACGCGGCTCAGGCTCCTGCACAGTGAAGGCAGCTACTTCCAGTGCGCCGACATCTCCGACGTCAGCGACCTGGGCGATGCCGACTTCTGCAAGTGGCTCACCACCGAGATCGGCGTGGCCGCCATTCCGCTGTCGGCCTTTTACGGCGACGGCTTCGACCAGCGCGTGGTGCGCTTTTGCTTCGCCAAGAAGGACGAAACGCTCAGGGCCGCCCTGGAGCGCTTGGCCAGGCTCTGAGCAGCAAGCCCTGCCCGGCCTTCGCGCAAGGGCCCGCCCTGCAAAAGCCGCGATGGATGAATCAGCCGGTCCTGGCGCCGGTGCGTGGCGACGGCCAAGACCCGCGGCACGGCACCCACCACGCTAACCCGTTCCAGGCCGGCACCCACTGGGCCACGCCTGCAGTCCACTCAGGCACGGACCTGTTTGCCGTGGGCCACGCTCAAAGCGCACACCGGCGATGGGCGCCATACCGACCTGCGGGGCTGGTGGCGCCAGGCGGAAACTTCAGGCGCCCGCCAAGGGGTCACGCCTGCACCGATCTGAACCACAGTCAACCCCAACTCACCCGGGCGCCCCCGCTGGGCGCGGCCCCGTTCAGCAGCAAAGTGAACCTTCAAGAGGGGGACGAGGCAAACGTGCACCTTGGGCAGACAAGCTCTGCCTCAGTGGTTCAACTGCCCCCAAGCCTTGTCCAACCGTTTGATGCTCACCGGCTGCGGCGTCCTCAGCTCCTGCGCGAAAAAGCTCACGCGCAGTTCCTCCAGCAGCCAGCGGAACTCCAGCATGCGGGCGTCCTGCGCGCCCTTGCGGTCCGCCACCAGGCGCCAGTAGCGCTGCTCTTGCGGGCGCAGTTCTGAGAGGCGCTGTGCGTCACGGGCCGGGTCGGCGCGGTACTTTTCAAGGCGCAGGGTGATGGCCTTCAGGTAGCGGGCGAAGTGCTGCAGCTGCGGCCAGGGCGTGGCGGCGATGAATTGCTTGGGCATGAGGCGCTGCAACTGCTGGGTGCAGTCCGCCGTGGCCTCGGGGGCGTTCTTGGTGTCCTTGATCTTGCGCATGGCGGTGGCGTATTCGGCCAGGACCACGCCGGCCAGGCGCGCCACCTCGTTGGCAATGAGCGTCAGGCGCCCCCTGCCTTCTTCCATGCGCTTTTTGAACGCGAATTCGTCGGTGGGCAGTGGGTCGAGCAGGAAGGCGCGGTCCAGGGCCACGTCGATGATCTGGCTTTTCAGTTCATCAGCCGTGCCCAGAGGCATGTAGGCCACGGCCATTTTCTGCAGGTCGGGGATGTTCTTCTCAAGGTACTTGAGGGCGTCCTTGA
>CAYVGD010000131.1:0-7444 GCA_964450095.1 uncultured Polaromonas sp. | reverse complement strand
GGAGGACCTGTCGATCGAGCGCGCGCAGACCATGAAGGCCTTCGGTGCCGAACTCATCCTCACGCCCAAGTCCGGCGGCATGGAGCACGCACGCGACCTGGCCGAGCAGATGCAACAAAGTGGCAAGGGCCTGGTGCTCGACCAGTTCGCCAACAAAGACAACCCGCGCGTCCACTACGAGACCACGGGCCCCGAGATCTGGGCGGACACGGCCGGCAAGGTGACGCACTTCGTGAGCGCCATGGGCACCACGGGCACCATCACGGGGGTGTCGCGCTACCTGAAAGAGCAGAACCCGGCCATCCGCATCATCGGGGCGCAGCCCAGCGAAGGCTCGCGCATACCGGGCATCCGCAAGTGGCCGCAGGAGTATCTGCCCAAGATCTACGATCCCAGCCATGTGGACGAACTGGTCTATGTGAGCCAGCAGGACGCCGAGGACATGTGCCGGCGCATGGCGCGGGAAGAGGGCATCTTTGCCGGCATCTCTGCGGCCGGAGCGTGCTGGGTGGCGCAGGAGATTGCCAAGCGCGAGCGCGATGCGGTGATCGTCTTCATCGTCTGCGACCGCGGCGACCGCTATCTCTCCACCGGCGTCTTCCCCGCCTGAGGTCGCCCGCGCATGGCCGACTTCCGTTTTTGTCCCCAATGCGCCAGCCCGCTCGGCTGGCAGGTGCAGCTCGAGGACGGTGGCGAGAAATCCCGGTTGCGCTGTTCGGCCTGCGGCTACACGCACTGGAACAACCCCACGCCGGTGCTGGCCGGCATCGTCGAAGTGGACGGGCAGATCCTGCTGGCGCGCAATGCCGCCTGGCCCGGCCGGCGCTTTGCGCTGATCACGGGCTTCATGGAGGCGGGGGAGAAGCCGGAGGAGGGCATTGCCCGCGAAATCCTCGAGGAAACCGCACTCACCGTGACGGCCCTCAAGCTCGTGGGCGTGTATGACTTTCAGCGCATGAACCAGGTCATCATCGCGTACCATGCGCACGCGCAGGGCCAGGTGCGGCTGTCGCCGGAACTGGCAGAGCACAGGTTCTTCAGGCCCGAGGAACTGATCTGCTGGCCCGCTGGAACCGGCTACGCCTTGGCAGACTGGCTGCGCACCAAGAACATCGAACCCCGGTTCATGACCTGGGAAGAACGCGACGCAATGAGCAGACCGACATGACTGAAGCGACCAAGGAACTCGACACGCGCGGGCTGAACTGCCCGCTGCCCATCCTCAAGGCCAAGAAGGCCCTGGCAGAGATGGCCAGCGGCGATCTCCTCAAGGTGGTGTGCACGGACCCGGGCTCGACCCGCGACTTCCAGGCCTTTGCGAAGCAGACGGGCAACGAGCTCGTGGAGCAGCAAAGCGCCGGGGGCGAATTCATCCACGTGCTCAAGCGCCGCTGAAGGCGCGGCGGGTCAGGCGACGGCGCGCAGCTTGCTGCCGTCTTTGCCGCCCGCCAGGTCCAGCTGCTGCAGGTACTGGCGGAAATGCGGCCCCACCTCGGTGTGTTCCAGCGCCAGTTCCACCGTGGCTTCCAGGAAGCCCTCCTTGCTGCCACAGTCGTAGCGCTTGCCCTGGTACTGGTAGGCGTACACCGCTTCTTCCTGGATCAGGCTGGCGATCGCGTCGGTGAGCTGGATCTCGCCGCCCACGCCGCCTGAGATCTGCTTGAGGTGCTTGAAGATGGAGGGCGTGAGCACGTAGCGGCCTGCCACACCCATCGTGGAGGGCGCCACCTCCGGTGCGGGCTTTTCCACGATGCGCTCCATCTGGATGAGGCCAGGCTGGATTTCGCGGCCAGCCACGATGCCGTAGCGCTTGGTGTGTTCGCGCGGTACGTCCTGCACCGCCACGACCGAGCGGCCGAGCCGGCCGAACTGCTCGGTCATCTGCGCCAGCACCGGCGGCTGTCCCACCATCAGGTCGTCGGCCAGCAGCACGGCAAAAGGCTTGCTCCCCACCACATGTTCGGCGCACAGCACGGCGTGGCCGAGGCCGAGCATGCGGTGCTGGCGGACATAAGAAAAATGCATGTCGTCCATGCGCACCGAGCGCAGCAGTTCCAGCAAGGTCTGCTTGCCGGCCGCTTCCAGTTCGCTTTCCAGCTCGTAGGCCGTGTCGAAATGGTCCTCGATGGCGCGCTTGCTGCGGCCGGTGATGAACACCATGTGGCGGATGCCTGCCGCATAGGCTTCTTCAACAGCGTACTGGATCAGCGGCTTGTCCACCACCGGCAGCATTTCCTTGGGCTGGGCCTTGGTGGCGGGCAGGAAACGCGTGCCCAGGCCAGCGACGGGAAAAACGGCGATCTTGACGGGCGAATTCATGGTCGTTTCTGGGTGGACTGGAAGTGGATGGCAGTTCGACAAGGTATCACACGGACTTGACACACGCATGAGCGCGCGTCGCGCCGCCGCGCAAAATGCGGCGGCCGCTGACGCAGGGCTCAGCCCAGGCGCTCAAGCTGTTGCCGGACTTTGCCCAGCGTCGCTGAAAACTCTGCCAGGCGCTTTTGCTCCTGCTCGATCACTGCCGGCGGAGCCTTGGCCACGAAGGCTTCGTTGCCCAGCTTGCCCTGGGCCTTGATGATCTCTCCTTCGAGCCGCGCCGCTTCCTTGGCCAGGCGCGCTTTTTCGGCGCCCACGTCTACCTCCACGAACAGGCACAGCCGCGCCTGGCCGACCACGGCCACGGGCGCTGCCTGCGCGGCCTGGGCCCAGGCGGCTTCGTCACTGAACACGCGGACCTCGCTGAGCTTGGCCAGTGCCTTGAGCACAGGCGCCACGTCGTTGAGGAAGGCTTCGTCGCCCACGGCGTACAGCGGCAGGCGTGTGGCGGGGGAGACGTTCATTTCGCCGCGCAGGTTGCGGCAGGCGTCCACCAGCTTCTTGAGCGCGGCCACATGGTCTTCGGCCTGCGCGTCGATCTTCTGTGGCTGCGCCACGGGGTAGCGCGCCTGCACGATGGAGCGGCCGGGCAGACCCGCCACCGGTGCGACCTTTTGCCACAGTTCTTCCGTGATGAAGGGAGTCAGCGGATGCGCCAGGCGCAGGATGGCTTCCAGCGTGCGGATCAGCGTGCGGCGCGTGGCGCGCTGCTGCGATTCCTGGCCGGTCTGGATCTGCACCTTGGCAATCTCCAGGTACCAATCGCAGAACTCGTCCCAGACGAACTGGTAGAGCGTGCTGGCCACGTTGTCCAGCCGGAACTCGGCAAAGCCCTGCGCCACCTCGGCTTCCACGCGCTGCAGGGTGGACGCGATCCAGCGGTCGGCCTGCGAAAACTGCATGTAGCCGGAGAATTCGCCGCCCGGCTGGCATTGCGCCTTGGTGTGTTCCTTGAGGCCGCAGTCCTGGCCCTCGCAGTTCATCAGCACGAAGCGCGTGGCGTTCCAGAGCTTGTTGCAGAAGTTCCGGTAGCCCTCGCAGCGCTTGCTGTCGAAGTTGATGCTGCGGCCCAGGCTGGCCAGCGATGCGAAGGTAAAGCGCAGCGCATCGGCGCCGTAGCCCGGAATGCCTTGCGGAAACTCCTTTTCGGTGTTCTTGCGCACCTGGGGCGCGGTCTCGGGCTTGCGCAGGCCCTGCGAGCGCTTGTCCAGCAGGGGCGCCAGCTCAATGCCGTCGATCAGGTCCACCGGGTCGAGCACATTGCCCTCGGACTTGCTCATCTTCTTGCCCTGCGCGTCCTTGACCAGCCCGTGGATGTACACATGGCGGAAGGGCACCTGGCCGGTGAAGTGCGTGGTCATCATGATCATCCGGGCCACCCAGAAGAAGATGATGTCGTAGCCGGTCACCAGCACCGATGAAGGCAGGAAGAGGTCGAGCTCCTTGGTTTTTTCCGGCCAGCCCAGCGAGGAAAAAGGCACCAGGGCCGACGAGTACCAGGTGTCCAGCACGTCCGGGTCGCGCGTGAGCGTCTTGCCTGGGGCCTGGGCCTGGGCCTGCGCCTCGGTCTCGGCCACGTACACCCGGCCGTCTTCGTCGTACCAGGCCGGGATCTGGTGGCCCCACCACAGCTGGCGCGAGATGCACCAGTCCTGGATGTTGCCCATCCACTGGTTGTAGGTGTTGACCCATTGCTCGGGGACGAATTTCACCTCGCCGGACTGCACGGCGTCGATGGCTTTTTGCGCAATGCTCTTGCCCGTCGGGTCCTGCTCGCTGACCTTGTTCATGGCGACAAACCACTGGTCGGTGAGCATGGGCTCGACCACCTGGCCGGTGCGCGCGCAGCGGGGCACCATGAGCTTGTGCTTCTTCACCTCGACGAGCAGGCCTTGAGCTTCCAAGTCGGCCACCACCTGCTTGCGCGCCACGAAGCGGTCGAGACC
Source organism: uncultured Polaromonas sp. (assembly GCA_964450095.1). Taxonomy (GTDB): domain Bacteria; phylum Pseudomonadota; class Gammaproteobacteria; order Burkholderiales; family Burkholderiaceae_C; genus Polaromonas. The sequence continues at coordinate 3,119 of CAYVGD010000131.1, read as the reverse complement.
GCGGTATTTCTCGGGCGCGTTCTCGTTGACCGATGCCTCCAGCGTGAGCACGCAGATCATGGGCAACTGGTGGCGCTGGCCCACGGCGTAGTCGTTGGCGTCGTGCGCGGGCGTGACCTTGACCACGCCGGTGCCGAATTCGCGGTCCACGTAGGCGTCGGCGATCACCGGCACCAGGCGGCCGGTGAGGGGCAGGCGCACCTGGCGCCCGATGAGGTGCTGGTAGCGCTCGTCCTCGGGATGCACCATCACGGCGGTGTCTCCCAGCATGGTCTCCGGGCGCGTGGTGGCCACCACCAGCGATTCTTCGGAGCCGTCGATCGGGTAGCGGATGTGCCAGAGGAAGCCGTCTTCCTCTTCGCTTTCCACCTCCAGGTCGCTCACGGCGGACTTGAGCACCGGGTCCCAGTTCACCAGGCGCTTGCCGCGGTAGATCAGGCCCTGCTCATACAGCTGGACGAAGGTTTGCGTGACCACCTTGGACATCTTGGGGTCCATGGTGAAGTACTCATGCTCCCAGGACACCGAGTCGCCCATGCGGCGCATCTGCTGCGTGATGGTCGAGCCCGACTGCTGCTTCCACTCCCACACCTTCTCCAGGAACTTCTCGCGCCCCAGGTCGTGCCGGCTCTGGCCCTGGCCTTGCAGCTGGCGCTCGACCACGATCTGCGTGGCGATGCCAGCGTGGTCGGTGCCTGGCACCCAGAGGGTGTTGAAGCCCGACATGCGGTGGTAGCGGGTGAGCGCGTCCATGATGGTCTGGTTGAACGCGTGGCCCATGTGCAGCGTGCCGGTCACGTTGGGCGGCGGCAGCTGCACGCAGAACGAGGGCCGGGCTTCATCGAGCGTGGGCGCGTACAGGCCGCTTTGCTCCCAGGTCGGGCCCCAATGCGCCTCCAGGGCGGCGGGCTCGAAGGACTTGGACAGCGATTGCAGGCCGGGCTGGCTGGGCGCGGTGCTCGGTTCGGGGGCTTGGCTCATGGCGTGGGGCAAACAAAAAACGGCGCTCGCTGGGAGGCCGTTCGATTGCAGGTGAGGAAAAACGATGATTTTAGCGATCGGCCCCGCCACCGCCGCGCTTGCCGCAAGCCGCAGGTGGCGGCCTGTCGCGCCCCTGCAGCCGCCCGGTCTTGGCGGTGTTTTGCAGCGGCCGGTGGGGTGCCTGGCATGCACTGACCCGGTTCACAATGTGGGTGATTTCGCAACAACGACCCAAGGACCTCTCCATGCACGCTTCCCGTCGCCGTTGGTTTTCCCTCTCCCTGCGCCTGGGCGCGGCCCTGGCCGCCTGCAGCCTGGGCACGGCACTGGCCCAGGCGCCCCGCACGATCAAGCTGATGGTGGGCTTTCCGCCTGGCGGCGGGACCGATGCCATTGCCCGCCTGCTGAGCGACAAGCTCAAGGACGAGCTGGGCACGCCCGTGGTGGTGGAAAACCGGCCTGGCGCGGGCGGCCAACTGGCGGCGCAGGCGCTCAAGGCCGCGCCTGCTGACGGCACCACGCTTTTTCTCTCGCACGACCACACCATCACCATCTTGCCACTGGTGGTCAAGAACCCGGGCTTCAATCCCGCGCAGGACTTCGTGCCCGTGGCGGGGTTTGCCACCTTCGTGAACGCGTTCGCCGTGTCCGGCGCCAACCCCGCCCGCAATTTCGGTGAATACCTGGCCTGGGTGCGGGGCCAGGGCGGCAAGGGCGCCGTCGGCATTCCGGCCCCCGCGTCCACGCCCGAGTTCTTGGTACGGGAAATCGGCGAGAAGTTCAAGCTCGACCTGGTCGCTGCGCCCTACCGCGGCAGCGCCCCCATGATGGCCGACATGCTGGGCAACCAGATCGCGGCCGGCGTGGGCTCGGTCCCCGACTTCATCGAAAACCACCGCGCCGGCAAGGTGCGCGTGCTGGGCGTGCTCGGCGGTGCACGGCAGGCGGCGCTGCCCGACGTACCCACCTTCACCGAACTGGGCCTGGGCGGCCTGGAGGACCTGCCCTACTACGGCGTGTTCGCGCCGGCAGGCACGCCCCGCGCCTTCCTGGACGCGTTCTCTGCAGCCCTGGCCAAGGTGGTGTCCCAGCCCGAGGTGCGCAGCCAGCTCACCCAGATGGGCCTGACGGTCGGCCACATGAGCGGTGAGCAACTCGCGCGGCGCGAGCGGGCCTACGCCCAGGCCTGGAGCCGCATCATCCGCAACTCGGGCTTCCAGCCCCAGTGAAGCGGGCGACTTCGGGAAAATCCTGAGAACGTGCCAAGCCCCCGGGTTTCCCCGGAGATGGCACCCCTGAAAGCGGCCTGCGGGCCGCTTTTTTCATGGCTTTTCAGGCCCATAGGCGGGTTCATTGAGAACGACTTTCAACTGACTCACCCCGATTGACCCGATCAATTCACCCGATTGATTCCGTCCCATCGACGCACCCGAAAGTTTCGCGCTACAACCCGCATCGTCTCAGCCCTCACGGGTGCAGGCAGTTCGCAAGACCTTGTTCCAACCACTTTAGGAGATGTCCATGGCAACCCTCAAAGGTTCGAAAACGGAAGAGAACCTGAAAGCCGCCTTCGCCGGCGAGTCCCAGGCCAACCGCCGCTATCTGTACTTCGCAAACAAGGCCGACGTGGAAGGCCAGCCCGACGTGGCTGCCCTGTTCCGCTCGACCGCCGAAGGCGAGACCGGTCATGCCCACGGCCACCTGGAGTGGCTCGAGCAGTGCGGCGACCCGGCCACCGGCATGCCCTTTGGCAGCACCCGCGAGAACCTGGCCTCGGCCGTGGCCGGTGAGACCCACGAGTACACCGACATGTACCCCGGCATGGCCAAGACCGCCCGCGACGAAGGCCACGACGAAGTCGCCGACTGGTTCGAGACCCTGGCCAAGGCCGAGCGTTCGCACGCCAACCGCTACGCCAAGGCCCTGGCCGACCTGAAGGACTGATCCAGCCCTTCCCCCGGCGGGCGCGCGGCGCCTGCCCCACCGCACAGCCCGCAAGGGCTGTGCTGGTTTCAGAAAGGGCTCGCGCAGCGGGTCTTTTCTAAAACCAGTGCGCGGCCATCGCGACCCCAGACAAGCCACAACAATACGAGGCGACACCATGGCAAGAGAAGGCAACCTGCAGGCGCCCACGCGCC